>CAYIZV010000019.1:0-39432 GCA_964367915.1 uncultured Neisseria sp. | reverse complement strand
TAACTAGAGCTTCAGCATCAGCTTTAGAGATGCCTTCTTTAACTGCTTTTGGTGCAGCTTCAACTAAACCTTTAGCTTCAGCAAGACCTAAACCAGTGATTTCACGTACAACTTTAATTGCAGCAACTTTATTAGCACCAGCGCCAGTTAAAATTACGTCAAACTCAGTTTTTTCTTCTGCAGCAGCAGCGCCAGCAGCAGGACCTGCAACTGCAACCGCAGCAGCAGAAACACCGAAAGTTGTTTCCATTTCTTTAACTAAATCTGACAATTCCATAACTGTCATGCTACCAATTGCTTCAATGATTTCTACTTTAGAAATAGCCATTATAGACTCCTAATAAATCTTAAAATTAATATTATTAATAAACCAATGTTACTGAATTACAGCAACGTATAATTATGCAGCTTCTTGTTCTTTTTTGTCTTTAAGTGCAGACACAAGACGAACAAAGCTAGCTGGAATTTGTTGCATAACACCCATAACCATAGCCAATAATTCATCACGGCTAGGGATAGAAGCCAACTGTTTAACGCCAGCGACGTCAAGCATTTGTTCGTTATACATACCAGCAACGATTTTTACTTTATCGTTTGCTTTGGTGAAGTCACTGATAATTTTCGCTGCAGCGATCGGATCATCTGAAACCGCATAGATCAATTGACCGACCATTTGGTCTGCCAAAGGAGCGAATTTAGTACCTTCTGTAGCTTTACGAGCTAATGTATTTTTTACTACATGTAAATATACATTGGCTTTACGCGCTTGCGCACGAATAGCTGTCATTGACTCAACAGTTACACCCGCATATTGTGCGATTACAACTGTTTGAGCAGTACTTAGCGTTTCAGAGACCTCGGCAACAACGGCTTTTTTGTTTTGTAAGTTTAAACTCAAGGCTTAACTCCTAAACTTTACTCATTTATCTTTAAAATTAAAGATAATCAGTCTCATAATGATACAAAATGAGATCACCGAGTAATAGTGGTTTCAATTCGATTTATTGAGTCAAATTATTTAAAATAACTTTTGTCTTTTTACGAGATCGCCACTATCTGCGCAGGACTGTTTTTCAACATTTAAGTTTATGTGACACTAAGTCAGACAAACTCCCGCGGTCTATGATAATGATAAAGCAGAATTAACCGCTTTACCCCCTCTGTAAACATAGCTAAAATAGCTATTATTTACAATAAACTGTCAGATACTAAGCAATATTTATTACTAAAGCATCTCAACAATTATATTTATTTAGCAACCGAGCTTAAGTCAACCTTAACACCAATACCCATAGTGCTGGATACGGTTACACGTTTCATGTATTGACCTTTAGATGATGCAGGTTTTGCTTTTTGCAAAACATCCACCAAAGCTGCCATATTTTCTTGTAATTTATCAGCGGCAAATGAAGCACGACCGATTGTTGAATGGATAATACCATTCTTGTCAGTACGGTATTGAACTTGACCAGCTTTAGCATTTTTAACTGCAGTAGCAACGTCAGCTGTAACAGTACCAACTTTAGGATTTGGCATTAAACCACGTGGACCCAAGATTTGACCAAGAGTACCAACTACACGCATAGTGTCAGGTGTAGCAATAACTAAATCGAAATTCATGATACCTTTTTTAACATCATCAGCTAGTTCTTCTAGACCAACGATATCAGCACCAGCAGCTTTAGCCGCTTCAGCTTGAGGACCTTGTGCGAAAACTGCAACACGTACAGTTTTACCAGTACCATTAGGCAATACGATTGAACCACGGATCATTTGATCTGATTTACGCGGATCAACACCTAGATTAATTGCAACATCAACTGATTCGTCAAACTTAGCTGTAGCAGCTTTTTTAACCATCTCAATTGCTTCGCTTGCTGCAAATAATTTTGTTTTGTCAAAACCAGCAACTGCTTTTTGTTTTTTAGTTAATTTAGCCATTATTTAACCCCTTCAACTTCTAAACCCATACTACGCGCAGATCCTGCGATAGTACGTACGGCAGCATCTAAATCCGCTGCGGTTAAATCAGGTTCTTTAGTCTTAGCAATTTCTTCTAATTGCGCACGAGTAACCTTACCAACTTTATCCGCATTTGGACGAGCGCTTCCGCTCTTAATTCCAGCAGCTTTTTTCAATAGAATTGAAGCAGGAGGTGTTTTTAAAATAAATGTGAAGCTTTTATCTGAATACGCTGTAATAACTACAGGAACAGGCAAACCTGGTTCCATTGAGCCAGTTTTTGCATTAAATGCTTTACAGAATTCCATGATATTTAAACCACGTTGACCAAGAGCTGGACCAACTGGAGGTGATGGATTTGCTTTACCAGCACCGATTTGTAGCTTGATGAAGCCAATGACTTTTTTTGCCATCTATCGAGACCTTTAAAATGGGTAAAACGCTTGCAAAAGAGTAACTTATGCCTGCTCCCCGGTTATTTTGAATTTTTGAGCTTGTAATTATAACACAATCAATAACATACAAGCAAATAAAAAGGCGAAAAACTAACCGTTTCCCGCCTTGCAAGTAGTAAATCTGCTACAAACTACCGTTTAGAGATAGCGTGGTCATAACCCGAAATACCTGATACCGCATTACTCGCTAATACACCCGTATACAAGTCAACTAATGGAGCATAGCTGAGTTTGAATGTGGTGCGATTAAAAATAGCCTTGAATAATTTTTTCATTTTAGTTCTTCCTTTGTAATTTCAAATAAACAACTGCCCTAGTTTTAGATAAAACTAAGGCACTACGTCAGAAAAATCAAATTGGAAGAAATTACCAATTGAGCCAAAAGATTAGCTCAATAAGTGATGTCTTGAAACATTATGATTTTACCTAACGGCGTTATTATAGCAAAGCCGTCACAGCAAAGTCAACAATGCTTCAATATTATAAATCTAATCAACCACCCGCACTTTATCACCAGCTTTGACCGTAAGAACATTGCCTGCTAAAACTTTTTCACCTGTAACTAATCCACTAACTGCACATCTTAAATTTTGCTGATTCTCCAAGATAAGCTTTACTCGCTTTTGAACCACTACTCCGTCTTTTAACACCAGAACATATTGACTATTAGCGGCACTGCGCAATGCATCACAGCTTACTATTGATTGGGCAGGTAAGCTTTTTAGAATGATTTGCCCTTTTATAAATTGTCCGGCTTTTAAAACACTATTTTTATTATTAAACTCAATATATACCGTATAGGATCTTGTTCCTGCAACGGCCACCTGATTTATACGGGCAACCGTTCCCAAATATTCACGAGCATCAGTTTCAACCTTAAACACTACAGACTGCCCTAAAGAAACCGCATTAATCTGATCACTTGGAATTGCAGCTTTGATTTCCATTGTATCTAAATTTGCCAAGGCAAAAAGCTTAGTATTTTTAAGCGCAAGCTGTCCTGGCTCAATGCTTTTTTGATAGATCACCCCTGCAAATGGTGCCACAATATGCGTGTTTGCAAGTTGTTTTTTACTTCTAGTTAACATTGCCAATTGAGCTTTATAGTTTTGTAGCGATGCCTGATAATTATTTATCAGCTCATCAAACGCAATTTGCGAAATAAAGCCTTGCTTCAATAACTGCTCTTGCTTGTCCATTTTTTGTTTATCAAGTTCAAGTTTAGCTTTAGCTGTTGCTACTTGTGCTTCTTGCTGTGATACCGCTTGTGCCAAATCCAAAGTATCTAATTCTGCCAAAGCCTGTCCAGCCTTAACTAATTGCCCTTCTTCAACCATAACCTTGATGATCTTAGCATCAACTTCAGAAGAGATAATTGTCTGTGCCTTAGGAGACAAATCACCGGTAAAATTCACTATTGCACTAATTGACTCCTGTTTAACAGTCGTAATATCAGCCTGATTTAACAAACTAACGTCACTCTTAGCTACTTTAGCATGTTCTTCTTTAGTTACCACTTTCACAATAGCTAATAATGCTATAATTGCAATTAGTACCAGCAAGATTTTTTTAGAAAACACTTTCTTCAATTTACACCCAATTTAAACGGTTATACTTTAGGCTTCTTGTATAAGCAATTATTTGGTTCTTAGACTAGAAGCAAATTCTTTGAAGCGCGGAATGTACACGAAGTACATGAGCACTGGATAAGTATCTACGACGACGTATAAGGGCTAAAGAAGCAGCTTATGCAGGAAGTCTTTTGAACACTCATAAGTTGAACTTTTATCTATAGACTCTAAGTGATCATAATTATAGCTAGGAGTCTTTTTTAGCGATACGACAACGCTAGAATTATGAGCGCGACGAGTATAGCAAACGCTCTATTATAACAAATATGCTATAATCGAGTTGTCTTTACAACTACAATAGAAATAACTTATGAAGAAAAAAGCCAAGGCATCAACAACTGTAAATCAAAAACTTGAGATAATTTCACTCTACCAATTTAGCAAACTTGCTATGACTTTTTGGGTTGGTGGCACTTTGACAGTTGGAATTGTGATTATTCCGCTGCTATTTAAAACACTTGATGAAATAACTGCAGCAGGACTTGCAGGTCAAATTCTAAATATCAATGCTTATATTGGAATTGTATCTTTGGTCTTGGCATTGCTGGATGTATGTTTTCAAGCGCGATTATCTTTACTAAAATCACGTAAATTTTGGTACATCATTATCATGGAAGCTTTATTGGTTATTAATTACTTTGCGGTTTTCCCAATCATTGTTGAATTAAGAACCAAATTAGCGGACGTTGCCAATCATGTGATTCAGCATACCAGTGAGTTTAGCTTTTGGCACTCAGTATCTGCTATTTTGTTCCTAATTATTTGCATACTTGGAACACTCTTTATCGTTGAACGATGATAAGACTAACCAGCGATCATTAATTATTGGCGGTTTAACGCTACTACTGCGTGATTGCCTAAAACATCAATAAAATTAATGTTTAATTGCAGATTAGCAGACTGAGTCACGCTAATAATTTCCACAGGTAAAGTTTTTCCAATATAGCTACCGGACAAAAACGTCTCACTCGCCGTCATGTTTTTATCAACACCCTGGAGATTTCCCGTAATTGATACTTCTCCATTAGGTGTATTCATGCTCAAATCCATAACACCATCAACACTAATTTTTCCACTACTGATGGAGCTAAACGCGCCAGAGCATAAATTCATACTACCGAAATAATCTGCAGACTCAAATTCTTTGATCTCATTTCCAAATTTAAGTGGACAATTGCGCTCCAAGCTAAGAGAAACTTTACCTGAGTCAGTCCCGGAATCATTACCCATAGTGGTATAATCAGCGATCAGCATATCATTTTGATAATTACAATTGCGCAAAATAAATTTTCCGTGTTCACCATTAGTTAAGCGACTTGGTGCAGAGTAGCACTCGGTAGAACCAATATTCAAAACTCCCGAACTTGCAGCAATGGAAGCACTAGAGCTATTATTCAAATTGAAGTAAAAAGCTCCCTCACCATTAAGATCGAAGACTCCATAAATTTTACCAGCACCCATTCCATCGCTGGATTGAATATCACCATCATAAATACCACTAACAGGAAAACTTTGCAATGTAACACTGGGTTGAATCACCGACTGATCCGCACCACTATTACACGCAGATAGCATACCAATCACAGTAACTATCAAGATAAATAATCTAAAAATATTTTGCACAAAATCCTCTCTAGGTTTTTCAACTATACTCAAACAGATTTAAACTACTGCCAGATACGATCTAGGACGAAGCCGACAACTACTCGTAAACGAGGAGTAAATCAACAACCAAGTCAGATAAAGCTGGTTGAGTATACTACTATTTATTGCACTAAAGATGATATGCCGCTTTTGTCATAACTTTAGAGCTTAATGTCATGGTTTTTTTTACTACCTCTGGTAATTCGGCGGCACCAAAATCATGTGCCATATGCGCATGTTTGATTTCATCCTCTTTCATCTGCTCCAAAATAGCCCGACTTTTGTTATCATGTGCTGGTAACTTTTCCAGATGGTCCGCCAAATGTCCTTCTACCTGCTTTTCTGTTTCTTCTAAAAAGCCCAGATTCCATTTATCACCCAATAAACCAGCACTGATCCCAATTGCCAAGCTTCCCGCATAAAATAACGGATTAAGCAAACTGGTTTTGCCACCCAGCTCATGGATTCTTTGTTCAGTCCAAGCCAAATGCTCAACTTCTTCATACGCAGCATGAGCAAAAGCATCTTTATTGCTTTTATCACGAGCAGTAATTGCTTGCCCCTGATAAAGACCCTGAGCACAAATTTCACCGCAATGGTTAATACGCATTAAACCAATAATATGTTTACGCTCCGCCTCACTAAATTCACCATCCTGAATATTATTGTCTGGATGTGGACGTTTAGATAAAGGTTTGTGGAATAAATTCTTAAAAATTTTATCAACTTCTACGATTGCACGATCTAACATTTTTACACCTACTCATTTGCTTTTATAGATAATTCCAAGGTATAATTATACATCTTACAAACTTTTTTAGGAGTTCTTAATGAATTTAAAAAATATCGAAATCGGTTCTGCTGAAGAATTTAACGTTATTATCGAAATTCCTGCTGGTGCCGCACCAGTAAAATACGAAATGAATAAAGAAGCAGGTGTACTGTTTGTTGATCGTTTTGTTAGTACGGCTATGTCTTATCCTGCTAACTATGGTTTCATTCCAAATACTTTATCTGAAGACGGTGACCCTGCCGATGTAGTTGTAATTACTCCATATCCAGTAGCACATGGTAGCATGGTTAAATGTCGTCCGTTAGGTGTGTTACGCATGGAAGACGAAAGCGGAATTGATGCGAAGATTATCGCAATTCCTACTAAAAAAGTTTGCGCAATGTATGCTGAAGTTGAAAAAATTGAAGACTTACCAACACTTCAGATCCAGCAAATCGTTCACTTCTTTGAAAACTATAAAAAACTTGAAAAAGGTAAATGGGTAAAATTGTCTGGTATCGAAGATGCTAAGGCAGCGATTAAAGAAGTTCAGGATTCAATTGATCGTTATAAATAAGCATCCATAGTTTTAAAAACTTAAATTAAACAGCCCCTCGACTATTTCACAGTAATTGAGGGGCTTATTATTGTTTTTTGTAATTTGTAACGGTAAATCTTAATTAATCCTACCGTAAAACACACTCAAACAATTAATATGTAATTGATGGTGTAGCTGGAATTCCTACGGGCATTGGAGTCATACCAGCAGTTGCACCACTTGCAGACTGTGGAACAAAACCTGTACCAGTTGAATACACTGCTTTTAATGCTGGGACAGTAGTAGAAGGACCACCCAAAGATATAATATTAAAACTCTGCCCCTGATCATTTGATACTAATAATTGATTGGTCGCAGCCGTTGAACTCACTGTTGCGATTAACTGGGTACCGCTACTTGCCATAGTTCCCATACTGTAGGTATTAGACAGTGCTGTTGTATTCGAACTTTTCCAGGTAACTCCGTCATCAGAAGAATAAACTGCACCACTACTGCCTGACGCTGTCCACGATGATGAGGAATTAGAAGTAACTGTTATTGAAGTTAGATTTTGAGTAGTTCCGCTAGTTGCAGCTCTAAAATTCTGCCCATCATTCGTAATAAGTATAGTGCCACTGTCACCAACAACAATACAAGTAGTATAACTACAAGCGATATCATTAAGGTTATTCGTAGTATTACTAGTGATTGTGCTAAAATTTTTCATATCGGTTGAAGATAAGATAGTTCCAGCATCACCAACTAAAATATATTGAACTGCATTCGATGCTCCACCCCAAGTTTTTGAGACAATTGCATTCAGGTTATTTTGAGTAGTTGATGCAACAGGTGTCACAGAAGAAGGAACGGTTGTTCCAGTTGTACTACTTGTCTCGCCATGAGTAATATTCCCCGTATTACCAATAGAGTATATCTCATTCTTGATTGAACCATCATAAGATCCACTATTGATTACTACAGTAGAATTAGCTATTGTGATACTAGTAACAGGCGATTCTACTTGTAATTTATAAGCATTTAAACTTTGTTTAAGAACTGGTGTCCAAGTCTCTAAATTGTTGCTCATAAAAAGACCTTCACTTGTCGCAAGTGAGCAAATATAAGCATCGCACTTCAAATCATTAATCGTTGCAGTAGATGGAATACCTGTTGTCGCAACTTTATAGAACTGATTATTAGAATTAACGTACAACTGATTATTGGTATCAAATGCTACAACACCCGCTGACACTGTCGTCGGAGTAGTGCTCGTTGAACCAGAGCTACCACTAGCACAGGCTACCAGAACGCCAGCTGAAATTAACACGATTAAGCTCATTTTAATTGAATTTTTCATTTGTTTGTCTCTTTCTTAAAATTATTCCACGTATTATATTACAATAAACTACACTTTGCTTAAGTAAACCAACTTAATATTTAACTAGATGCTTTCATTTAGCCTCTTATTACGATGATAATAACAACGCATCATCTTTAAAATTAAGCGTATTGTAGCTAAAATAGACTTTAATTACAATCATCATTTTTGATGAGGTAAATTTATAAAAAGCCTTAAAGCTATTCATAATCTAAAAACTTGTCTACAACATCATGAAAAAAGCACGGTGTTAAACCCGTGCCAGTTATCATAAAAATTTACTATTTCGTGATTGAGCCAGTTACATTTGTTGTGAAATCAGCATCCAGAATTGCATTCAAGTCATCATTATTATCAATTACTAGCTGTGTACCATCTGTCCAAGCCAAGGTTGTTTTACTATCATTCTCACCACTACCATCATCCTTACGACTGCAGTTATCAGTTGCACAAAATACACCAACAGCCTGTATCGAGCTTGTATTCGCTTTAACTATCTCATCGTAACTCAATAAGTAGTTTACTTTACCATCACCATGAGCAGATTTCTGAGTTACCACTTTGATTACAAAGGTTTTACCATGATAATCACCTAAAAACCAGTATTCATAACCAAAAGTTTTACACTCTCCTCTAGTATAATGTTTTTCGTTAACAATACGTGGATCATCACAACTTGCTCCCCAAGTACCTCTTTTAACATCCTCATATCTAGATCTTTGAATTACAGTATCACTAACCCCAAGATGGCCATTACCAGTATCATATGATGGCATATAACTACTATAAGTACCACCAGTAACATTTTCCCAGTCAGTTACGATTTGATTATCCAGATATTTATCAGTATAAAATTTCACATTACTGCCAGCCTTGATTGCAAAAGGCTGATATTCCATATACGAACTATTAGCCCACATCCATGAAGGGGCAAGAATGTTCATTGACTCTTTATTTTGCCAATATGACTGGGGTGCAAATTCAGACTGGCGCTCATGTGCGATACGTTCTACATCACTTGAATCAAGACTATCAGTTGAGAGATCATAGGTAAAGTCATTATTGGCACTCTCATACTTGATATTATATTGACCGTAGCGATCCAAAGTTTTACCATCCGCTGAATGATAAGGAATTTCAAGCATGATGGTTGTAGACTCATATTTAGCCTCAGACTCATTCCCAGTCTTGGATTTTACACAAATTGCATTTAAATTAATAATACCGTTTGAGCTACCGCTATTGGTGTATGACTGATCAAATTTCAATTTACTGACGGTACATACTCCGGCATCTGCTACATCACTATTAAAGGTGCTTGAATTTAGCAATGGTTTGCTTGAGGAAAACATTTGGGTATTAATCATTGTATATATTTCAGTATTACTAATACTGGAGAAATAATTATTCACATTATTATTAAGATTGGTAAATTTAGCGTTATATTTATTATCCAGTTCAGTTACTGACTGATCAAAACCAGATTCACCACTACCAGAAAGATTACCTAAATTAGAAAATTCAATTGATGCATTACACGCATAATGATAGGCAAGTTGGGCTAATTGCATATTATAAAGTTCTTGATACGAGCCTACTAAGTGTGTAGCATAATATTTTACCGTATAGTTATAGCGATTAATATATGACATAAAATCCATTGATTTAGGAAAAGTTGAAACCATCGCATTTTTATAATTAGTCTTGGCGCTTGCAACTTTTTTATATGCGGAAGCCTCACCTAAAGTAGTAGATTCTGCCGAGTAGGTCGTCGTAAAGGTGGTAAACATAGTATCCACATCGTATTGAGAGTCCGTGCCGGTGGTTGAAGAAGTAACATCAATCGCATCAATAATTGCTACATCATTACAATGTTGTCCAGCATAGGCATAAAGTGAACTTAAATCCGTGACTGAACTGCTATCACTACCAAATACATTGGCGGTAGTAAATTCGCTATATTTAGCTTGTACATCAGAAATACTAGTTTGAACTGATGTGAAAGAATCAGTTAAAGCATTACCCGTATACGCTTTGTAGAACTCACTAATGGTATCTAGGGTAATCGCTGAAATATTCATTGATAATTCCAGTTTAGTTAGAATCTGATCTAACTTTTCACTAATCTCTTTCATGTACTTAATAGAAACATCTTCTTGAACGCCAAAAATTAAATTCTGTAAAATTCCAGCTGCCCAAGTTCCAGGAAAACCTACAAACATTTGTGAAAAAGTCCCAGTGTTACTTTGCAAGATCCAATTAACAAAGCCATTTGAGGTTGGCCCAGATCCTGGTGCAGCTTGAAGACTACGACCAGTTAAAATTTGATTACTACCCGCAACAGTTTGTGCTGATGCTGAACCTTCAGATTGTACGGCTCCTGAAGACCCGCTGCCACAAGCCGTTAAACCAAAAACTGCCGCTGCAACTAAACTAATTAACTTCCGTTGTCTCATGATTAATTTCCTATAAAGAGATACCGAACTGGCTAACGCTATTTTAAGATTAATCCAATATATTCACAATCATCACTTTTGATGAGGTAGTGAATTAGCCATAACAATTAAATCACTTAGTTAATGCCCCATCAAGCGTTATAACCGCTGGAGCCCATAGTAATGGAAGAATATGCTGAAGAAATCCTAAAACCAAAGTAGCCTCGATAATCAATTTAGTATTAGATGCAGAAACCCCAAGCTTTACGTTAATTTAATTTCGAATAATCGCCGCAACTGTAGCCCTTTTAACATTCAAAATTTGAGTAATTTGCTCTTGGATTATCCCACAAATAAGCAAGAATAAAACCTGATCTTCCCGATTAGAGAGTTTCATGTTACTACTTATTACAGCAGGGATATTTCTAGTAATTATATGGGTTACGTGTTCTTGGTAACTTGCCAAACGATGGTTAAGTGCAACACTTTGTATCGCAACCGCATTGACAATACAAACATTTTCAACTCTAATAATAGGTAATATTTTGTTATAAGGGAATAAATAAGCTACCTATTCATGAAAAAATCACCATATTTGTCATTAAATATGAAGATATCATGCTAGATATAAATTTACTAATAATTTCATTCACCACACCCATCAATAATCAGTACAAATTTGTAACCTCAAGCAACTCAAAATCACATATAATATTGATATTAAACAATTAATTGAAGAGATTATGTCAAATTCACCACTCGCCGCTAATATTAAAGATGACTACCTTAAGAATAAAGTGATCCCAGAATTCAAATTACTGTTGGATAAAGATATTTATTCTTTAATTATTAATCGGCAACATCAAATAGAAATATGTACCAATAAATCCGCTCAATCAGTGGGATTAGATAATTGGGAAGAGCTTGCTGGAGTGTGCTTTAAAGAATTTGAAGACAAAGACAAATTAGCAAATATATTTAAAGAGTCGTATTCAACGACACTTAAGGATGAGATTGATCTATATGCAAAAAAACTTGTGACTTTGCAGGAAGTAGTGTTTAGCACTTGCAAAGTTGTTCAATTTATTGATATGCTACCGTACAATAATCAATTCCTGACCTATATCACAACATATACCCCAATTATTAGCCCAGATGGCGAAGTTGTAGCCATCCAGTCTTTCTCAATTCAAAGCTATGTGCTAAGATTTCAGGGGCATCTCTCACCACCTAATGATGTGCTAAAACCAGATGAATTTAAAAACTTTACTAATCGCGAGCTGGAAATTTTGTTTCTACTAAGTAATGGTGCTACTCAAGATCAAATCGCACAAATTCTCAATATTTCGCGGGGAACTATTGCAGCTGTGGTATCCAATCAGCTCTGCCCTAAATTTAAGATCGCAGGAGCAAACACTCGCCTACTCACTGAATCAGCAATCAAAGCAGGAATGTATAAACACATGCCACAGTCATTATGGCGCCCCTGCTTGATTGTTTTAAATTATGATCTGTTGGGTATTTTTTCAGGTGATAAATAACGATATATACTCATAGAATTGATTCTTGGACGCGAAGGATTGATAACTTCGACAGAGTCCAAGATTCAAGAACGATGAATAAATTTAATTACGGGCTTACGGTTTTATTACGATGACGCTCTGCAATCACTTCAGCAATATCATCCAGATTCATACCTTGAGCATGTAATAACACCAACGAATGATAGATTAAATCTGTCATTTCACCTAAATAATCTTCGCGCGTTTCGGCTAATGCTGCAATTACAACCTCAACTGCTTCCTCTCCAACTTTCTGTGCAACTTTATTTAACCCACGACTGATTAGCTTGTGAGTGTAGCTGTTTTCAGTTGGATTGGCAATCCGCTCTTGGATAACTTCATCCACCATTCCGATATGGCTTAAGCCCGGCATTCTTTGCTCGCTAAAACAAGATATACTGCCAGTATGACAGGTTGGACCACACGGTTTTGCCATCACCAAAATAGTATCTTGATCACAGTCAATAAAAATATCTCTCAATAACAAATAGTTCTCACTGGTTTCACCTTTTACCCACAGTCTTTGCTTGCTACGGCTGAAGAACGTTACTTTTTTAGTATTGATGGTTTCTTGTAATGCTTCTTGGTTCATATAACCCAGCATCAAAACCTGTAGCGTAGCGTGATCCTGCACTACAACCGGAATTAACCCATCCGGACTTTTGTTAAAATCAATTGCGTTAATATCGTGTATCATAATAATCTTTCTTCTTACGTATAAAACTTATTTTCTGACTACGACACCGTTGCCAGTCAGATAATCTTTCAAATCAGAAATCGTCATAATTCCCTTATGAAAAACTGAAGCCGCTAGACCACCAGTTGCTCGCGTCTGCTGAAATAGATCAACAAAGTGACTCATTTCACCAGCACCACCCGATGCAACCACCGGAATTGTCACCGTTTCTGCCAAAAGTCTGGTTTGCTCCAAATCATAGCCTTTGCGTACGCCATCCTGATTCATGCAGTTAAGCACAATTTCACCAGCTCCACGATTCATAACTTCACGAGCCCATTCAAGCGTGTTTCGACGCGATTTAATGGTCTTATTCTCATCGCCAGTATATTGAAGTACCTGATATTCACCATCTTGATTCCAGCTATCAATTCCAATTACTACACATTGGCTACCAAAACGTTTAGCCAGTTCTTCGATTAAAGCAGGATTTTCGAGCGCAGGTGAATTAATCGAAATCTTATCTGCTCCATTTGCTAACACCTCCTCTGCCATTGCAAGGCTACGAATCCCGCCAGCAACACAAAAAGGAATATTAATTTGCTTGGCAACTTCTTTGACCCATTGTCGATCATTATTTGCCGCATTACTACTGGCAGTTATAGCGTAGAATACTAGTTCATCAGCGCCCGCGTCAGAGTACCGTTTAGCCAATTCCAAAATATCACCAACCACTTCGTGGTTGCGAAACTGGACACCTTTAACCACTTGCCCATCTCGAACATCCAGACAGGGAATAATTCTTTTCTTCAACATCGTTAAATTATCACTTTCTCAATCAGTAAAAAATCTGCCTTTATAATTTTGCAGTTTTAATATACCCACCATGAATATAGTATTGGTTTAAATATGTATATGAACCAGTCACATACAAACGATATGCAGATGAAAGGCTAAGTGCAGATTTCGTTATTTTAACAACATAGCTACCTTTAGGTGCAGTAAATTCGACATAATTAATATAGCTATTAGAATTTGATAATGCAATTAATTTACCACTAGTGGTATAAACGCCGACATAAATTATATCTGACATGATAGTAGTATCAGGAACAGCCAAAACTGTAACAATTTGGTCTTGACTACTATTAATAGTAAAACTATTACTTGCATTATAGCCAAGACTACCCTCAACCATAAATGAAGTATCATTATCAGGCATTTGTGAAGCAAAATTTTGGGCATAATTTTCATAAACATCAAATAATCGGCTCGTATTGCTATTATATGGAACACTTAATGTTCGTACCACATTACCAGAGGTATTAGTAAATTGTCCAGTTACTCCATTTCTAAGCAACCCTGTTGAACCAATCGTACCTAGTGGTCCAAGTGCACCTACAGCACCAAGAGGTCCAGTTGCACCAAGTATCGACCATAAACCAAAATTACGTGTATTAGCAGCGAACTGATTCGTGGTGAAGATTGTTCCATTATAATAACTTGCAGAAGTATAAGGTCCATTTTGACCAAGAGGTCCACTATCCGACAATGGTCCATTAATCATTGAAAAATAGCTACTCCACGAATAAGCACCAGAAATCCATGCCGAAGGATTCCAGAGATTTGTCCCCAATGGTCCAAGCGGCCCCAACGGCCCTAGCTGGCTAATTGGTCCCAAATACCCCAAGGCAGAATTTACGCCGAGATAAATTGATAAATTAGAATCAACTGCGGGATAAATTCCTGACATATTCGTATTTTGTACTTCGACGGTACTTGCCGTCATATATTGAATATTGCTATTAGAATAGCTGCTACCCCAATTTAACCCTTGATAAGGAATCACAATAGTTGCGTTACTTATGCTACCATCAGAATTAGTGTAACTATAACTTAGATTTACCGTACCACTTTGCGAAACTAATGTCGGCGCATAACTTAAAGTTAAAACACAGTTCTGCTGAAGACTTGCGCAACTAAATTGACTCGGCCCACTCCAACCTGCGTTGGTGACAGGTAGATTACTAAGCCCAGATGTAATCTGTAGATTAGTTGCATTTTTAATATTATCTGAGTTAAAAGTAATTACAACGCTTTGATTAAGTCCAACTAACTCCTGAATAGGTGGTGCTGGGGCTATCGTTGCATTTACATTATTAGTACTGGTTGCAGTATAATCCAAATTTAAACTACCAGATTGGGAACCTGATGATGTTGACGTTTTGCCCGTAGTAGATAAAGCGTCTGATGAATCAACCACATAAGAGTATTTGATTGCTAACTTGCCACTATGACTAAGCGCTCTAGGCGAATAAGTTAAGCTTAGTATGCATGATTGATTTACGCTCAACGTAGGACAATTAAACTCACCAGCCTGCACCCAACTAGGATTTGCGGCAAGAAGCTCCGACAGATTATCAAACTTAAAATTACTTAAATTATTATGTGAACTAACTAACACATCAACAGCTCTGCTTCCGTCAATCGAAGCATTAACTTCCTGAGTCCCCATAACAGTAAATTGAATGCTTGCTGAGGCAGGTGGCGTATACTCATTATTTACCGTAGAATTATTCCCAGAATTACAAGCTACAAGAGCGAAGACACTACATACTGTTCCAATTACATTAATTTTTATTTTTTTCAAATCACACCTGCGTTGTAAAACTATAAGATACCAATAACATAAGACCGCCAGAAAAACTGACGGTCTTATAAATCTAAACTAGCAAGCTGCTGCGTCTCTTAACGACAACCAACAACTAGAGATTTAGGATCTTTCGTCGCAAAATCGCAACGAACTAAGTAATCTTGTGGAGATGTACTATAGAATTGAACTTCATACATACCAGTAAATTTATCAAAATGTTTTTGCTCATGTTCAAACTGTCTATAAATTAAACAGTTATCTTGAACTTCTTGCAATGTAGTCGAAGCATAAATCTGCAAATTTCTACATTTTAAATTACTCATGTCCAAATCACTGGCAAAAGCAACCACTGGTAATAGAGACAAACTAAATAATAACTTACGCATAATAAACCTTCCTAAGCACAAATAAAATTATGATTAAAATATCAATCCAATTTAATTAATTATTAACGACAACCATTAACTGGAGAGGTTGGTTCGTCACGAGGAAAATCACAACGTACTTTATCATTGGTTGCAGTATTTACGAATTTTACTTCGTACATTCCTAATTCATAATTATAAGTTTTATCATATTCTTTTTTAATCTGACATTTGTCTTCTACTTGTTTTAAAGTAGTAGCAGAATCAATTTTCAAATCACCACAATACAAATTATTCATATCTAATGAACCAGCATATGAAACGCATGGAAGCACTAAGAGAGACAAAATTAATTTACGCATAAATAATTCCCTTCATTTAATTAAAAACTCGCTACCCTCAATAAGCAGCACGTGTTGCCCTACACAGTATTCAACTGCCATTTTAATTCGTTATAACGCCATTTTACTCTTTTAATGCACGCAAGTCAATCCTAATAGCATCATATAAATAAGTCACTTATGAAACAAAGCAGGCAAATTATTTAAAATTAAACAAAAACGTTACCACAGCTATAAACCATTACAAATCAGAATATTAAATCATTGACGAACCTAACGCCGTTTAGCCATTTAAAGCAGGATAATCAGTATATCCTTCAGCACCAGAACCATAAAATAACTCAGGTTTTGGCTGATTTAGTGTAGCATTAAGTATAAACCGTTGCACCAAATCAGGATTAGCTATATAGGCTTGACCCCATGCGGCGGCATCAGCATGCCCCGCATTAATCTCAGCTTCGGCAGTTTCCTTACTGAGTTGTTGATTAATGATATAGATACCACCAAATGCCTGTTTAAGCTTTACATGAAGATTATCTTCACCCAAAACTGCACGTGCACAAATAAATGCAAGCTTACGTTTTCCAAGTTCACGGGCTACATAACTAAAAGTCTCCAGTGGCGTGGAATCACCCATGGATTGCGCATCGCAACGAGGAGCCAAATGCATACCAACTCGGTCAGCACCCCAAATTTCACACACCGCATCTGTAACTTCAAGCATTAAACGGGCGCGGTTAACAATATCACCACCATATTCATCATCACGTTGATTGCAATTATCTTGCAGGAATTGATCCAACAGATAGCCATTTGCACCATGAATTTCAACACCATCAAAACCCGCTAATTTAGCATTAAGCGCACCTTGTTTATAATCCGCAACCACTTGCTTAATTTCTGCAATCGTTAATGCGCGAGGAACCTCATATGGTTTAATCGGACGAACGTGGCTTGGGTGTCCATCAGCAGCAATTGCACTGGCTGATACTGGTTGTGCACCATTTAAAAAACTTGAGTCAGACAGACGTCCAACATGCCAGAGCTGTAGTACCATCTTACCACCAGAATTATGAACCGCAGTTGTAATTTTTTTCCATCCCGCGATTTGCTCATCCGACCATATTCCAGGAGCATCTGGGTAGCCAACTCCCATAGGACATACCGACGTAGCTTCACTGATGATTAAACCGGCACTTGCACGCTGAGTATAGTACTCAACCATCAAATCATTGGGAACTCTTCCCTCACTTGCATGACAACGCGTTAATGGCGCCATGATAATACGGTTATTCAGTTCAAGAGCTCCAGCTTTTAGAGGTGTAAATAATACTGACATAGATATTCCTTTTTAATCATCAATATAACATTGATCTAATTTGTCGTTTAAAAAATAACAGTTAACAATTCCCGCTTCTTCAGTCTTAACCCGTAGTAGAGTTTCTCCATCAGAATTTAGCGCTCGCCCAACCACCGTACAATAATTCAATACATCGTTAATCGGTGAACCATTCACTAAGGTATAGCGCCCACAACTAACATTATCATCGCCAAGGAATAGGTTCTCATGTCCATAATTAATAACCACTGCAGCAACAGAGAATCTAGCTAGCATAATAACTAAGAAGATTAACAAGTTCCGCATAGCACTACCTCTTGGGATTAATTGGCTAATTTTTCACTTTTGGCTTAAATGATAATGTTAAAAATGCACCGACAACTAAAGACAGACATATAAAGTAAATTCCATCTTCCATATTACCAGTAAAATCTTTCAGAAAACCAATCAAATATGGTCCAACAAAACCAGATAAATTACCGAGTGAATTAATCCAAGCAATTGCTGCAGCCATAGTAACACCACTTAAAGCGGTAGTCGGTAAACTCCAAAATAATGGAATTACACTCAAAATTGCCCCAGTAGCCAAGCTCAACAAGATTATTGCCACCGCCAAATTATCACTGGCTGCAACGCTCCACCATAAACAACAACTACCAGCCAAAGCGGCAAGTGCTAGATGCCAACGCCGTTCATTATGTTTGTCAGAGCTTCGCCCTAGAAGTAACATCGCAATCACTGCGGTCGCATAAGGAATAGAGCTTAAAACACCAATAGTTAAATTGTCACTCACTCCTGCATTTTTTATTATTGTTGGCAGCCAAAAGCCAATTCCATAAAGACCAATACTAAAACAAAAATAAATACAACTTAATTTCCAGATTATTGGGCTGGTAAATACTTGTTTTAATTTAAGCGTTACTTTGCTTCGTTTGTCAGTTTGCAAATTAGTCAATAAGCGTTGTTTTTCACTCGGACTCAACCAGCGAGCCGCATAAATACTATCATCAAGAGTAAATAAAAGTACACCACCCATTAATATCGAAGGGATCGCTTCAATAATAAACAGCCATTGCCAGCCAGCTAAATTATGAACTCCAGACAAGCTATGTAAAATCCACCCAGATAACGGTCCACCGATCACACCGGAAATCGCAACTCCTGTCATAAATAATGCATAAATTCTGCCACGTCGTGCTTCAGGATACCAAATTGAGAGATAGTAAATTATTCCTGGGAAGAAGCCAGCCTCAGCTAATCCAAGCAAAAAGCGCAACAGATAAAACATGCTTGGCGTAGATACAAACATCATACATCCAGATATTATTCCCCAGCTAACCATAATCCGCGCCATCCAGCGCCGTGCACCGACGCGCGACATTATTAAATTACTTGGCACCTCAAATAAAAAATAACCAATAGAAAATACTCCCGCGCCCAAACCATAGATAGTTTCGCTAAAATGTAAATCATTAAGCATTTGAAGCTTGGCAAAACCTATATTTACCCGATCAAGGTAAGCCAAAATATAAGCAGTCAACAGGATGGGAATAATCCGCCAACTAACTTTACGATAAAGTTGCTGTTCACGCTTATCAATGGTTAACGCCATTAATCTTCTTTCTAAACAGCCGCCGCAAGCGCGTAAGCTAGGTCAAATTGATTTTCATACAACGCTTTACCTATTACCACACCGTGCACATCTAATTGACGTAATTCAACTACATCAGCTAACTTACCAACCCCACCAGATGCAATTAGATTTAAATTAGGGTAATGTAACTGAATTTGTTTATATAAAGCAATACTAGGACCAGCTAAAGTACCATCAACACCAATATCAGTACACAGAACATATTGTGCATCTGGATAATTATCCAATACATCATATACGCTTAAAGTGCTTTCCTGTTGCCAACCATGCGTACGAACCTTAGGCACACCTTGATTATCCAGACTACAATCCAGCGCCAAAACAATTTTCTCCGCACCAAAACGAGCCATCCATTGATTAACTAACTCAGGCTCAGAAACACAAACACTACCAACCACAACCCGTGCCACACCAGCCGCGAACAAAAGCTCTAGATCTTCAGTAGAACGAATCCCGCCACCAACTTCAATTTTCAGTGGTGAGTCTTTGACTAACTTTGCAATTAGCTCACTTTGCGTAAATTTACCTGCTTTAGCCCCATCCAAATCAACCATATGTACCCACTCGCTACCTGCTGCTGCAAACTCTTCAAGCATTGCCGCTGGATTATCATTATAAATTTTAGTAGTTGCAAAATCACCTTTATATAAACGCACACATTTACCATCGCGTAAATCAATTGCTGGATAAATTACCATTAATATTTCCTCTATTTTATTAAAACTGTTTTTTTATATCATTAATCAGGTCATCAAATCTAAGCGCTTGGTAACTCTGATGTTCACCCAACCAAATCCCTGCATATTCAAAGTTTCCCATTGCTTTGGCTCTTGCTCGTAAATAGCTGCTGGCGTAGTGCTGTATCGGAAAAGGATACTCAGCAACATCAAGTTCACGCATCAACTGGTTACTAACTCCACGCACCGCTTTGCCAGTAATTGCTGATGACATGCTGATATCGCATGATGATTTACTGGCAATAAATTCACGTAAGGAACTATTTAACGCACTCAATTCACTCAACATGAATAAGCTGCCAAGCTGGACATAGTTCGCGCCGTATTCATTCAAATAAACATGAATATCACTTACTTCGATTCCACCAGTAGCAATTAAAACTACATTACTCTCTAAGGCGCGTACTTGCTGCAACAACTCTAGCGTATCTAGTGGATTGTGATAATCATCAGAAAAACTAGCTTGATGTCCACCCGCAGTGCAACCCTGAATTATTAATCCATCAATCCCAGTATCCAAAGCCTCTTTGGCTTCTACTAACGAAGTAACCGAAGCAATAACTTTAACACCATTGAGCTGTAACTCTTTAACTACCTCATAAGGAAGTAAGCCAAAAGTTGTGCTGATTGCCGGAATTTGATATTTGTCAATTAAGCTCAAATAGTTCTGGATAGCTATTGTGGGCGGTACTTCAAACCAATCTTGTTCATAGATACCGAGCTGTTGTTCTATCTTAATTATTGTCTCTGGTTTTTGATAACGCAGTGAAGTTTGTCGCGGTTCTTCAATAAAGAGATTGAAGATAAAATGGTTTGAGCTTAGAGCTATTACGCGTTGTATAAACTGTTCACAATCAATCAAGCTCAAATATCCGCTCGCAACCGAGCCAATCATACCAGCATTAATGACACCTGCAACAAGTTCCGGACTTAATATACCACCAGCCATTGGTGCTTGAATTATGTTGTAATTACTTGCAAACAGGTTGTTAGACATTATGATTCTTGTCGCTGTACAATTGCAATAAAATTAGCCAATAATTGCTCACCTACACTACCAGATTTTTCGGGATGGAACTGCATTGCATAAAAATTGTTATGTGCTGCCATCGCGGCAAATTTAACCCCATAATCACACGCAGCAACCGTTACTTGATTAACCGGCGCATAATAGCTATGTACAAAATATACATCTTTGCTTAAATCAATTCCATTGAGTAATGGAGACTCTTGAAGCTTGCTAAAATTATTCCAGCCCATTTGTGGCACGATCAAATTATCATTAGCAATAAATTTACGAATTTTACCTGGTAAAATCCCGAGGCACGCGACATCACCACCTTCCTCCGAAGAGTCGTAGAGCAGCTGCATTCCCAGACAAATTCCCAGTAATGGCTTTTTATAATTGCGCAAAGTATCACATAAATCATGCTTGCTCAATTCATTCATTGCATAAGCAGCGGAACCAACCCCGGGTAAAATTGCAGCATCTGCAGCACTAATCACTTCTTTATCTGTAGTGAGTTCATATTCAATCTGCATTCTTTTTAATGCCACTTCAATTGAATAGAAATTTGCTCCACCACCAGTTATTACTGCTAATTTCATTAATAAAAACCTTCAACATAATTAGATCATACAAACAGAACTGAATATTTAAATCAGGGAGATATTATAGCGTTTTTTGGGACTTTCCTGTTAGCTTAGCACAATCACCATAGAGATTAAAAAATCCTGCCACAAAGGCAGGATTCAAATGACTGCATTACTGCAAATTCGGATCATAATTGGGAATAGTTTTTCCACCTGGACAGAATGTTACAGTGTAATTAACAGCATTAGCAGCATTGGTCGAAGAAGCTGGCTGGTAACCACTGAACGTCGAGGATGGATCATCATATGGGAAAGAGTACGCTGTTGGTACACCTTGCTTAGCCCATTGTACACGTGGCAGTACTTCATTTAACCATGCTGAATTAAAACCAATACCTGTAGTGGTTGCACTATAACCACTAACCCCAGTTCCCTGACATTGCTTAGTTGGAGTAGCTATACCCATAGCGTTCCAGTTGGCACAACCACAGGCCTGCGGATAAACTGTAGTTGCTTGATAACCACTATCACCAGCTCCAGCATTACACAGATAAAAATCATGCATTGGATTACTATTTGAGTTTGGATACGGTAAGCCTGTCGATTGCGCGCCAGTATATAATACCGAATTAAAATCAAAAGGTGCAGTATTACTACTTGACGGGTTCATGGTATAAATGGCGGCACCTGTCAAATATGCCAAACGATATCCGCATACTCGAGCATAAGTTGGCGGATTTCCGTTCGTATTTGCTAATGAATTTGCTGCATAACCACATACTGGACCATTCGCATTTCCAGTGCAACCAACACCAGATCCACCCACATCCGCTGTACATTGATCTGTAGAACCAGATGTACCAGATACGTAATTATAATAAGTGGCAGAGGTCGTAGCACCAACAAGACCAGTTGACGATGGATTAAACTGCCAGCTCGACGCTTTAAGCGTATATTGAGTACCAGTTTGTACCGAAGTTGACCCTGCAACACCATTCATATATGGATTACCAGAGTCAGCAGTTACACCATCTGGAGCCATAGAAATTGGCACGGTTACACCATTAATTAATTGCAAATCAAAAGTGTCTGCACCACTTGGGATCATCGTTATTTCAGCAACAGTTTCTGGCACGCTAAACCCTACACCAACCGCGCAAACATCCCCCAAACTCTCTTGCCCAGCATTACACTGACCAATCACCCATGATTCGTTCAATTTCAAACGAGCCATAACCCCACCACCCCACATAGCACCCACAGTATCAACTGTTGATACTGGGATAACAAATTGCGTTTGAGTATTATTAGTAAGTTTGTAACCATTAGTAGGCGTTGGATTTTTCCAATAGCATAGCTCATAACCAGTTGCTGGATCAGTGCTCTCCATATCATAGGTACCAGTTGGACAAGTTCCTGGCTTTGGACCTTTGGTTAGATTAGCTGAACCGCCTGATATACCTGCATAAACCGTAAATGGACACATATTAATTACAGTTATGGTGCGTGAAACAGCTATTGCTGGTGCAATTATAATTGGAAGCTTAACATTTGTAATACTTGGATCACTATTCTGTGTAGTAACAAGAGCAAAAGTTCCAGTTGGACCACCTACCACAGCATTGTTGACATTCACAACGCATGTAGGCTTGGCTTTACTAAATGGACAAATTCCAGGGCTATAGCCAAATGCACTATTACCTGTGAAGCTTACCGTAACTCCACTTTCAGGAGGATTAACCAAAGTCAAAGTTGAAGTTTGAGCCGTTTGAGTTTGATTAGACAAAATCAATTCATCTGGACTAAACACGAAGTAAGACGCTGCTTTAGCCGTCACAGTAACGCTTGCTTTTGCAGCACCAGAAGTTACTAAACTATTGCTGGCACTAATAACCGTGCTACCATTTGATTGACCCGTTACATTAAATGAGCAACTATTACTCACTGTTGACAAGCTACAACTAGATTGACTTAAAGACTCAATCCCGCTAGTAGCCGAAGACAAATTTACCACTAAATTACTAACATTCGAACTGCCCTCTAGAGTCAAGACCATTGGTTCACTACTACCAACCATCAAGTCACTATTGCTTGGATGAAGTTTTAATTTTCCGTAGACTATTGCTCCAGATTGTAGAACTGTAACTGTAGTATAAGAATCAGGATAGCCAGCTGCACTTGCTTTAATAATGCTTTGGCCTGGTGTAATGCCCGAAATTTTTACTGGACAAACCGATAGACCATGAGTGTTACTCATTTGACAAACATTGCTACCATTTGCCGAAATTATGATATTACTATTATTAGAACTTACCGTCACAGGCAAATCAGCAACACCACTACCACCGCTATAGATTAAATCAACCGAGCTACTTGAGTTGGCAACCACTGATTCTTGTGCGCTACTAAAATAGAAATTACCGTTAACTGGTGCAGCCACGATATTTGCAACCATGTTGGCACTTGCATAGCCACTGGCAGTTGCCGTAATAGTATCTGACCCAGCTTTTGCTCCAGTAATTGTGATATTACAAGATGGTTTAGCGCTAGACAAAGTACATGTAGGTGGCAATATCGTCGCATCACTATTTTGAGTAGAAAAGGATACTAACACGCTTTCGGTACCTGAACTACCAGATAGTGATAATTTGGCAGTACCAGTATCACTTACCTGAATTTGCTTGTTACCGTCGAAGCTAAGAGTTCCTGTAACCACATCATTAGTAACATTTATCGCATTAGTAGCAGAGGCATATCCTGCAGCAGATGCGGTAATAACCGCATTACCAATTTTCTCAGCATCAACAACAACTGTACATGTGCGTTCTAGGGTTGACAGTATACAGCTACTATGTAATGGATTAGCTACAGTTGGGTCATTGCTTACAACTCCAACTTCCAAATTCTCAACACCTGAACTACCATTTAGACTTAGGACTATACGAGCATCGCTACCAACTGTTGCTGATTCACTAATTGCAGAAAAAGCCAAAACGCCTGGTATTGCATCACTAGACGATACCGATACAGTTGCCGAAGCTGTTGCAATACCTGGTGCTGATGCGGTGATAGTTGCCGTACCTGCCAATGAACCATTTTTTACTTTAATTTCACACGAATTTGGATAGCCGCTTTCATCAGATAAAACACACTGACTTTGGGTAACAACTGCAATATTGCTGTTTGATGAAGATAACGTTACGCTAACTCCTGTGGTACTATTTGAGCCACTCAGGCTTAAAATAACCTCTGTAAAGCTATTGCTAGCAACTTGATAGCTATTTTGGTTAAATTCCAATGTACCATTCGTGTTAGTCCCACCTGAGTTATTGCTGCTACTACAAGAAATTAATGCTACTAGCAGCGTAATCAAAAAGATTATGCGTTTACACATTTCCAGATACCTCTCCAAATATTAAATTATATGTATGAATTTTGCGTAAAATTATTGGCAAATATTATTGTATTCACGCATCACATTCATGGACAACATCAATCTTAAATTTCTCTACATGATTTAGTCTCTATGAATTACAGGCATATAGTCAATTGTAAACTATCACGTAACGTTATATGCAAGCCACAATCGACAAATATAATGTGATTATATGCTAGCATAACTACTACTCAGCATAAACTTGATTATTTTTGCTAGAAAAAATTGCAACCAAGACAATACTTGCGACAATAAATGCCAAGATATACAGTACAGGAGTTAGATAGATAGCTTGTGTTTGCTTGATTAACGTAGTCACCAATACGGGTGCCAAACCACCAAAAGTAGCAACCGATAAATTGTAACTCATTGCAACACCACTAAGTCGAATGTTAGTCGGAAAGAGAGTTGTTAAATATAAAGGAATCATTAAACCAATAAAGGCATGTCCAAACATCAATAAAATATAACCACTAAATGAATATTGATTAACAATCAAATAGTATGCAAAAGGTACAATCAACAGGTTAACAACTAAAGAAACTATCATTAAGCGTGATAAATTTAATGCACGCCTGAAAAGTACCCCTGCAACAGCAATCGTCACAACTGAGACAATCAGTGCTACTGGCAACATACTGTTGATTGCATCCTGATTGATATGTAAAATCGAGTGCAGATAAGTTGGCATATAGATAATCGCCAAAATCGAAAAAACCTGCTGGGTTGCCGAAAAGATCGCACCAGCACCAACCTGTGGTGTATAGTTCTTTAGCAAATAAACCAATGGTAATCTTGGTTTATTCATAATTTCCTGAAATTCTTTGGTTTCACGCAGAGTCTTACGAATTTTGTAACTAATAAAACACACTAAGCCACCCAAAGCAAATGGAATGCGCCAAGCAAAATCATTCAACTGACTGGTATCAAAGCAGCGTGTTAGTATATAGTTAATTGCCGCAGCAAATAAATAGCCACTAAAGACGCCAGTCATAGTTATACCAAACGCCAAAATTCGCTTATTCGGCATTGATTCACTAATATAAACAAAAGTCGTGGGTAATTCTCCACCGATTGCCAAACCTTGGAGTAACCTACATGCTAATAATAGTAATGGTGCAGCAAGCCCTATCGTCGCATAAGTCGGTAAAAGTGCGATTCCAACTGAAGAAACTCCCATGATCAAAATCGTATACACCAAGACATTTTTGCGCCCATATTCATCACCAATATGACTAAATATGATTCCACCCAATGGGCGTAAAATAAAGCCCAACGAAAAAACCATATAGGTTTCTAAAATCGCGGTATAAGTATTGGTGCTTGGAAAAAATTGATGCGCAAAATACACTGCAAACATACCATAGATGGCGAAATCATAAAGTTCCAGCATCCCACCAAGGGCTGCCAGACCTACAATTTTGCGTTCCTCTTTATTCATAGTATGCCTTTAGTGGAAGGTAATCCATCGCTGGTAATTGCAATCGCCTGCTGCAAAGCTTTGGCAAAAGCCTTAAATAATCCTTCAACCTGATGGTGCGCATTTTCACCGCTAACTTTAAGATGAATCGCCACTTCCATAGAATCAGCCAAGCTATAGAAAAAGTGCTCAACCATTTCTACTGGAAAATCCCCGATCAAAGGCGTTGCAAATGATGCTTCATATACTAATACACCACGTCCACTTAGGTCAATATTAGCTGAAGCCAATGACTCATCCATCGGTACGGTAAAGCCATAACGATTGATACCGCGTTTATTACCTAGAGCTTGCTTGAGAGCTTGCCCTAGCGTAATCGCCACATCTTCAACCGTATGATGATAATCAATATGGGTATCACCATCAGCAGTTAGTTTTAAACTAAATCCACCATGTTTACCCAATTGCTCAAGCATATGATCAAAAAAGCCGATGCCGGTATGGATTTTAACTGGTGCAGTTTTATCGAGATTAACTTCAACAATAATCTTGGTTTCATTAGTATTGCGAATTACCGTAGCGGTACGCTGTACTTGCGGATTAGCCCCGGCAACGCCAAAAGCTGCCAATAATAAATCATTTTCCGCAGCAGAGGCAATTGTAATTCGTAAGGTATTGGCAATATCTTTATGACGATTACGAACGATAATTCCTTTGGCTAATAATTCCCGATAAGTTTTAGCAGCATCAGCTACTTGTACCAATAAAAAATTAGCATCGCTTGGGTAAACTGTAATACCAGTGACTTGCTGTAACGCCGTAAATACTCGTTCACGCTCACTCTTTAGCGTATCAATGCGGCTTTGTGCCAGATACATTCCATGTGGCGAAAGCGTTTGCATTGCAACCCGAATGCATGGTTCCGCTAATGGGTATGGTGCCATTACTTTACGAATTAGCTCAATAATCGGCTGCTGCGCAAGTAAACTACCCAAGCGCACGCCAGCAAAGGCAAAAGCTTTGGACATAGTTTTCATCACGACCAAATTGTCATATTTGCTCATCAAGGCAATTGCCGATGGTAAGCTGCTAAATTCCAGATATGCTTCATCCACTGCCAAAACCACTTCTGGCTTAGCCTTTAGGATAGTTTCAATCTCAGTAAGGGTGAGCGAATTACCCGTTGGATTGTTTGGCGTACAAACAAAGATGATTTTAGTTTTAGCATCACATAGCGCTAATAACTGCGTAATATCTAGTCTAAAATCTGGTGCAGCACCTAATGCCAGCTCACGAGTTTCAATCCCTTGAATATCGGCAGCAACTTTATAATATGAAAAAGTTGGTTTGACTGTCACGATATTATCCTGATAAGCGGTACAAAATACCCTTATCAATAACTCAATTCCCTCATCCATCCCACGACCAACAAAAATTTGCTCGGTTTTTACCCCATAAAATGTTGCTAATCGCGATAATAGATTAACTGGTTGAGGGTCAGGATAACGATTAACCATGCTCATTTCAGCAGTTTGTGGATATGGTGCCCACGGATTTTCATTGGCATCAAGCGGAATCAAACCACTGGCATCAGCTAATTCAGAACGAGCCGAAACATAGGGTGCCAGAGCAAGGATCTCTGGACGAACTTGTTTATTTAACCATTGCATTTATTCTCTCTTTCTTTTGTCTCATGTCATAGACTAATTATTTGTACACCATTCTTTTACAAATTGATTGTTTAAAATTGTATTGCAATATTCCGTCACAATCTCATTTTGCGAGTGATAACCATAAGCTTTGAAGCGCAAAACCACTGGCGCAAACATTATATCTGCAATACCAAACTCGCCAAATAAATACCCACCATGATTGGCTGCTTTAGTGCGCAAACCTAACCAAATTTCTTCTACTCTCTTTATTTCAAGGCGTAATTCATCGGAATCAATGAATGATAAATCAAAATTTAAGCTAAAAGGCATTGATGACCTTATAGTTTGAAATCCTGAATGCATCTCACTAATTATACTTCTGGCAATCGCTCGCAAATTAATATCACGAGGAAATAAACCAGCGTCTGGAAATAATTCATTGAAATATTCTGCAATCGCCAAAGAATCCCAGATAACTAGATCATTATGTATCAATGCAGGCACTTTGCCTGATGGCGAATAGTGTAATATTTCTTTTTTAGCAGATGGCGCTGACAAATTTATTAATTTAGTCTCGAAGTTAACGCCAATATGTTTGGCCATTAGCCATGCTCTTAATGACCATGACGATAATTGCCGATCACCCAAAATTAATGTAAATTTATCTGCCATATTAGACTTTCTTTAGATAGTTATAGCCATAATAGTCATCAATTAATTCTCGCACTTTAAAAGTAAGTTAATTATATACTCATAGCATTTGATTTTTGGACGCGAAGGATTGATAAAAAAAGCGACGCAGTGTAGACAGAACTACATAAGGAGTCTTTTTTTGAAATCCGACAAAATCCAAGATTCAAAGGTGAAGAGTATATTACCCTCAACTATTATTTAACTACTGGCAAACCATTGACATCTAAGTGATAAGTAGCAGGTTGTTGCTTGGTAAAGATAATATCGGTACGGCGATTTTTTGCTCGTCCATCATCACTGGCATTAGAAAATTTAGCAATCAGTTTACCATTGGACACAGCCTCAATTTGATTCATATTTGCACCTTTGGCAATCAAAGCTTTTTTCACCGCATCAGCACGACGTTGCCCTAGTGCCAAATTATATTCAACTGAACCAGTATCATCAGTATTACCCGCAACTTTTACACGAGCCGCATTATGACTTGCCAGATAATTAGCATTATAGCCAATAACTGAATCATATTGGTTGTCTACATTGTACTGATCAACACCAAAGTAAACTGAATTAGTTGCTTGATCTGCGTTTGCATTATCATTGATATTCGCATTATTTGCATCATTTGAACTAATATTCACCGCATCCGAAGGATTGCTTGGCGGCGGTTGATTCGCTGTTGTGTTAGCAGATTGATTACTTGCACAAGCCATAAGCAACAAACTCAAAACACCAATACACAAAAATTTATTTTTCATTATAAAACTCCCATTTCATTAAATTAAATATTCATTAATCCCAAGCACTATTATTTATTACGAAGATAATCCAAACGTACGGTTACCGCATTCTTATGTCCGTCCAACCCCTCCAAATCAGCCAAAGTTTCGACCGTAGGCCCTAAATGGCGAATCCCTGCTTCAGATAAATTTTGGAAAGAAATTGATTTCATAAACGCAATCACATCCAAACCACTATACATTTGAGCATAGCCATAGGTAGGTAAAACGTGATTGGTTCCGCTAGCATAGTCGCCCACTGACTCAGGCGTCCACGCACCAACAAATACCGATCCAGCATTAATTACCTGTGGTAAATAACTTTCGGCATCTTCAATCTGCAAAATCAGATGTTCCGGTGCATATTGATTGGAAATCGCAAATGCTTCCACCATATCCGCCGCTATGATCGTTGCACTTTTTGCCAAAGACTGCTCAATAATTTCTTTACGCGATAAATAAGCAGTTTGACGCGCAACCTCAAGCTGAACTTTTTCCGCCAACGGCGCTGAAGTAGTCACCAAAATCACTTGTGCTGCTACATCATGTTCGGCTTGCGCCAATAGATCGCTTGCCACAAAAACTGGATTAGCTTTTTCATCAGCAATTACCAGTACTTCCGAAGGTCCCGCTGGCATATCCATTGCTGCACCTTGATGATGTTGCGCTGCCTGAATTTTGGCTTCGGTCACATACTTATTCCCTGGTCCAAAAATCTTGTAAGTTTTCGGGATTGATTCCGTGCCAAAAGCCAATGCCGCAACCGCTTGTGCTCCACCAACTTTATAAACCGCATCAATGCCACAGGCTTTAGCGGCAAATAAAATCGCTGGATTAATCGTGCCATCTTTACTCGGTGGCGTTACTAAAACCTTGGTTGGACAACCCGCAATTTCTGCCGGAATCGCCAGCATCAGCATTGTCGACACCAACGGCGCAGTTCCTCCCGGAATATACAAACCAACTTTTTCAATCGGGCGGAATATTTTGCCTAATTTCGCACCATTTTTCTCAAACTCAAAAGGTTTCGGCGCACTCACTGTATGATAATAACGAATATTATCGATTGCATCTAAGATAGCCTGTTTGTCGGCTGGAGATAAACTCTCAGTTGCCGCGTATTCCGCTTCACTCACGATTAAAGAATCAAGTTTAACACCATCAAACTTTTCCGCATATTCATATAACGCAGCATCACCACGAGCACGAACATCCGAAATAATTCCCTTAACCAATGTTGTTAATGCAGCATCATCGCTGCTACTGCTACGGCTTAATACCTGTTCTTGTTCGTTTGCGTTTAATTTATTCCATGTTACTACCCGCATTTTATCTGCTCCTTAAAATCAAAACTTTAAAACCACAGCACCATTGTACTCTGATTTAATTTACGTTATTCATTAGAGAAATTATCAATAATAATTTCTTTTCATATCTTTCTTAACATTCTTCAGCATCTTGCCAAACTCCTTGCTTTTATGGCGTTTCTCTACTGTAGTTAATTCAAAATAAGCATTCTCTTTTTCCATCTTCAGGTAATTCTTATACGTTGCTTGATCAATTTCACCTTTTTCTACAGCATTAATCACAGAACAACCTATTTCGTTAGTATGTGTACAATTTTTAAACTTACAATTTTGAGACTGATGCACAATTCTATCAAACGTAACTTCCAGACCTTCACTTGAATCTGCAAGCTCCATTTCCCTCATTCCAGGTGTATCAATTAGTATCCCGCCATTTTCTAAAACAATTAATTCTCGATGACTAGTGACATGTCGCCCACGATGCGTTTTCTGACCGATTGTATCTGTTTTCATTATAGTTTGACCAGAAATATTATTTAATAAGGTGGACTTACCAACACCAGAAGAACCCAGAATGCAATATGTTTTACCTTCCTCAATAATCGCACTTATTGCCTCATATCCATTTTCAATTTCATTACTTACCGTGATTATAGAGACATCACTAATTCGAATTTTGATACTAGCTAATATTTCAGAAAGTTGCAACTCATCAATTAAATCAACCTTACTAAGTACTACTATTGGCAATACTTTTGAAGAATAGCACAAGGTTAAATAGCGCTCAAGTCTATTAATATTAAAATCTCGATCAACGGCTTGCACCAGAAAAGCATAATCAATATTTGTGGCAATTATTTGAACTTCGCCAAATTGTCCAACGGACTGTCTTTTAACAACCGAAAATCTGGGCAAGATTTTATGGATCACTGCAAAATCAGAATCTTCAGATGATAACGTAACCCAATCACCAACCGAGGGAAAATCTTCACGACCTCTAGCAGCGAAGCGCAGACTACCTGTTACCTCAGCATCAATTTCGCCTTGAATTGTTTTAACAATATAACGTTCTTTATGTTCTGCAATAACTCTACCAACTTTACTGTTGTCGAGATTATTCTCCAACATAAATTTTTCAAGTTGTTCATAATGTCCAAATTTTTTTAAATTCATACTCTTATCCCCTCAAAGTGAAAGAGAATGACAAAATTTTTCATACCAACAGGCATAACTAATCAATATTCCCTTAATCCATCATTTTTTCAATCGGCAATACCAAAATCGAAGAAGCACCAATACTTTTCAGTTTAGCAATCGTATCCCAGAAAACACCCTCTTTACTGACTACATGTACCGCAACTTTATTGTCCGTGCCATGTAAATGTAGTACTGTTGGTGATTCACAGCCTGGCAACATTTCTTTAAGCTTATCAATATTATCTTTATCAATATGCAGCATAATATACTTACTGTCTTTGGCATTAATTACGCTTTGTAAACGAAAAACCAGTTCATTAGTGCGCTCAGCAATATCTTGGATTGCCGTTTTACGTCCGATCAATACCGCCTCGCTTTCTAGGATGATGTGAAGCTCAACTAAACCATTTTCTTTAAGCGTGGTACCAGTAGACACCAAATCACAAATCGCATCAGCAATCGCAATCTTTGGCGCTAGTTCAACAGAACCATGCATTACCAGTATTTTGGCTTTAATCTGATTTTTGGCTAAAAAATCACGCAAAGTTTCAGGATACGAAGTTGCAATAGTTTTACCGTTCAGATCAGACAAATTTTGTATTCCAGAATCATGTGCTGCGGCAATACTCAAACGACATTGCGCAAAACCCAGCTTGGCAATTACAGTTAAATTGTGTTCAGGATTTTCTAAAATGTATTCAAAATAACCATTCTCGCCAACAATTCCAATATCACTTGCATCACTGTCTACAAACCCCGGAATATCATCATCACGGATCATCAGAAAATCAGTATTCATTTCTTTGGACTGGATCAGATAATGATTCTTGGCTGGACGTAATTTAAAACTGCATTTATTAAGTAAATCCAAACTACCCTCAGATAATTTTCCTGATTTTTGTAACGCAACCCGCAATCTTGGTTCTAACATCGTAAACTCCCTAACACTCTGAAATTAAGCACAGTTTTTTTGCCATCATTAAATAACAGCAAAAATAATAATTTTATTCAAACAAGTAGTTATTATACCAAGCTATACTTAGATATGGAAGCTTATAAAATATGCGTGATATTACGTGATGTTGGTAATGTGATGAAATAGGGAAGAATAGACGCGATCAAAACTAAACACTAAATTAATTTTTTGCTTAATCCAGAATCGGTATTAAAGGACGCTTGAATGAAGTCTTTATACTCAGCAAGAGTCAATGGTTTATTATGAACCATTTTACGAAAGCGGTTTATAACTCTTACAATATGTGGCAAAAGCGCCTCTAGATCAGGAGTTACCTGCGCCAGATGTTTGATCTTTGTGATTTCTTTGAGCAGCTTTACATCAGCTTTTATTAGTAGCTCTGCATGGAGAGCACGCAAATTTTTAACCAACTCAGGATCCGGCTCAACTTCACCAATCTGGTTGACAACATTTACCTGTAATTGATGAACAACAAAGTTGATATAAAGCTCCTGCTTAAGGAAAACATCGTGCATTTCACGATCTTTTCTCGCACTTACTCTGGTTAAAAAAACACCAGAAATCATTGAAATAATAGATGAAATAACAACAATTAAAACTGCATGATCCCGAATAAGCCAATGTGTTACATCACTCATTTATATTGTCCACCTAACATCATATTTAAGAAAGATTACAACGCCTTATTGGCATTAACCAAAACATAGCCGCGATAGGTATCACCATCTTTAGTATTCATACTTTTATATAAATCATAGACCTTGAGCCATTCCCACGGAGCAAAAGCATTCCAAGTATCTAATATCAAGACTGAATCACTAGCCTGATCATAAGCACCAATCGGTGAAAAATGTCCACCATTAAGCGCTGACATTACATTGAGATTATAATTTACCACCATATAGCTTTCTGTTTTACTTAAAGTTGCTTTTAATAACATTCTAAAAGCTTCAATATCAGCATCACTCGCGCTATTAACATGTACTGCATTCGCTTGTAATCCCTGCAAGTTTAGCCCTTGAGTAAACTGATCTAGCGTTAGACCAACTACGTACTTACCATCGACTTGTTTACGTCCATAGATTATTTCTGGATCTAAATAACCACTGACTTTATCATTAAAGAAATTGGCTTCAGTCCAAGTAAAATTACCATCAATATAGTTTTCTTGTTCATTATAAAATGAACCAAGCTTGGAAAGTGGTGGCTGCTTACCCAGCGTGGCATAAATCGTATTGAGCATAATCACCGCAGATGCTACACCACAACTGAGAATATTAGTTTGCGGTGAATAGTGTGTTGATAGATTATAAAATGAAGCTTTATATTGCGAAGAATTTAGGCGACTGATTCCTGATTCGGTATTGTATGACAAGACTGCCATTGTATTTGAATACGGACTTATCGTATATTTTTCATAACCGTAATCATAAACAGTAGGGCTTGCTTTTGCATTGGTAGTGCTTGCATTGCCAGAAGTACAAGCCACAACTACTGCCAAAGCTAGTAAGCCTAACAATTTCTTCGTTTTCATAAAGACTTCCTTTTTTATAGATCTATAGATATAGCCAGACAATAATCGTAAAGGTTATATTTCTAACTACACGTTCGATTAATAAGCTTTAGCAAAAACCATCTTACGCGCAGCTGGTTTACCAGTAAAAATACACACACCCGGAGTATCATTATTTGCCAGAGGCATACACCGAGCTGTAACTTTAAGTGGTTTGATATATTCTTCAATCGCAAACTCATCAACTGCATATGCCAAGACAAAACCACTGTCTATATTTTGTTCCGCAGCAAAGAATGTATTAAATTCTGCAACAGAGTTAATTTCGGTAATCCGTGAATCACGGAATGATTTGGCTTTATTAAATAAATTATCCTGTATCTGCGTCAAAAATGCCACTGCATTGGCTAGCAATTCGGTACGCGGCGTTGATTGCTTATTAGCCAGATCATCACGACGGGAAAGCATAACCGCATCTTTTTCAATATCGCGCGGACCAACTTCAACTCTCAATGGCACACCTTTTTTAATCCATTCCCACGATTTAGCCCCGCCTTGAATATCACGATCATCAATCAGAACGCGGATTTCATCACCCGCAAAATACTGTGCTTCTAAATCAAGCTTTAACTGTTGACAATATGCCAATACCGTCGCACGCTGTTCATCGTTGCGATAAATAGGTTGAATCACAACTTGCTGTGGTGCAATCCGTGGTGGTAGTACCAAGCCATTGTCATCGCTGTGCGTCATAATCAGACCACCGATCATGCGGGTTGACATTCCCCACGAAGTAGTCCATGCATGTTCCAAGCTACCATTTTTGTTTTGAAATTCTATTCCGGAAGCTTTAGCAAAATTCTGCCCTAAAAAGTGTGAAGTTCCTGCCTGCAACGCCTTGCAATCCTGCATCATTGATTCAATACAGTATGTATTAACTGCGCCCGGAAACCGTTCAAAACATGGTTTTTCACCTTTAATCACTGGCATCGCCATTACTTCTTCAGCAAATGCAGCATAAACTTCAAGCATCTGTTTAGTTTCCTGAATAGCTTCGTCTTCACTTGCGTGTGCCGTATGACCTTCTTGCCATAAGAACTCTGAAGTACGCAAAAATAAACGTGTCCGCATTTCCCAGCGCATTACATTTGCCCATTGATTAATCAATAGTGGTAAATCTCGGTAAGATTTAACCCATTTAGCAAAACTCTCACCAATAATAGTCTCGCTGGTCGGACGAATTACAAATGGTTCCTCAAGTTCACCATCAGGCTTAAGTCCACCTTTACCATCAGCAATCAAACGATGATGAGTAACTACCGCACACTCTTTAGCAAAGCCATCCACATGAGTCGCTTCTTTTTCTAAATAACTAAGCGGAATCAACAATGGAAAATAAGCATTAACATGTCCAGTCTTCTTAAAGCGTTTGTCCAAATCTTTTTGCATCAATTCCCAAATCGCATATCCCCACGGTTTAATTACCATGCAACCACGAACGGCAGAGTTTTCTGCCAAATCAGCAGCAATAATTACTTGTTGATACCACTCTGGGTAATTTTCACTCCGAATAGGGGTAATTGCAGTTTTTTCCATCTTATTTTCCTAAAAAGTAACAGCCGGAATATAAAGCAAGAGTTAGGCACAAGGTGACGTGATACATGATGCGTACATGAGGAACCTTGTAACAAAGCTATTGCGAAATAGTCCGAGCAGTTAGCTATTAATAATTTGTAAAATTTTGTTATGTAATTCTATATTAGCTGATGCCAAAACCTGACCGTTAAACTCACGATTCAAAGGTTTACCTTGCCAATCACTAATCACACCACCAGCACTTTCAATCACAGGCATTAAAGCAGCGATATCATAATATTGTAATTCCGCTTCCATAATAACATCAATATGCCCGGCAGCCAGCAGACCAAAAGCATAAGCATCACCACCAAAAGCAGTCAACCGTACCTTAGAACGTACACGTTCAAATGCATCGCGCTCATATGCAGTGGTAAACATCAGAGGTGTAGTAGCATTCAAGCGCACATTTGCTACCTCGGTTTGTTTGCTGGTACGTAATTTTACACCATTTAACCAAGTTTCATTTTGCGCTACAGCGCTAAAACGTTCACGACTAATCGCTTGATCAATTACACTTAGCACAGGCACACCATCACGCAACAAGGCAACTAAAGTAGTAAAGGTTGGTTTACCAGTCGAAAATGCCACCGTACCATCAATCGGATCCAAGACCCAGCAAAATTCGGCTGGTGTATCGTGATTGGCAAATTCCTCGCCAATAATCCCGTGGCTCGGATAATATTGTTTAATCAACTCGCGCAAACGTAATTCTATCTCACGATCGGCTATCGTTACCGGAGATTGATTTTCTTTACTGGTGATAGTTATTGCTTGGCGGAAATATTTACGACTGATTTGCGCTGCTTCATCAGCTAAAAAATTAGCAAACTCAAGTAGCTTACCAGTTAAATCATCTCTCATATAACTCCCTAAATTTAGGCATAAGATACCATCTATTTGGTTAAATTAGAGCAATTTTAACATGCTTTTAGACGTAACACGAGCACATATTGTTTAAGAAAACCATCGCTTAAATGAGTTTTTTATATTGTGACCACTGGGCTCAAATAATTGTGCGTATCCACTTATGGTAAATATCTCATCAATCTTTGCTGCTCCAGATAACTCTAGGTAATTAACTTCACTTGCGTTATTCGTTTTTAAATGAAGAAGATCTTAAGAGAAATATTGTTATCAAGCAGCATACCATTATAAATTTCGTATTTCGCCAAATCCAACCCAATATTAACCAATTAACTACAATCAATACGGATATTTTGCTATAAAAATAGTATCATTTAATCCAAATAACTCCAATTTTGAAGCAATAGTTCTTTCAAATAACTGGTAATAATATTTCGTATTCACTGTTTGTTTTTCTATTATAATCACGAGCTTAAGGTGTAAATTATGCGACGATAGTGACTGCATAGGATTAATGGAATTAAAAAATTAGCGTAAAATATCAAAATAAAATCCACCATTCTCTGGATCAGTTACCTTGCGTACTTAAACTAATTTATTTATTTGTTATTGGGAATTTTACTCTATTTGCTGATTAATCTCATATACCAAGATAATTCTATGTTTTGAATCAGAGGAATAATTAACAAACATGAATAAACTATCTGTTTTGCAAATCATAAAGCGACTTTTATTGTCCGTGGTTATTTTTATATTACTGGGATTTTTTCAGGCGGTAATATGGACAATTCCATTTCGCATCTATGCGAGAAAATTAGAAAAAACATTAGCCTTACAAAAAGCCTCAAATTCTAGTCACCAAAAACGGCTTGGCTATGCTAAATTAATTGGTTGGAAAGTGGCACAGATCAGTCGTTATACACCATGGCCAAGTAAATGTTTGGTTCAAGCCTTGACGGTTAAATTTTTATTGCGCAAATTTACCATTGCTAACGAGATGCTAATCGGGGTTGCTTTGGATGAGAAACAAAAATTAACTGCTCATGCATGGGTCAATGTCGAAGAGTTTACAGTTGTTGGTGGCGCAAATAGCAAAGATGAATTTAAAGTGATGAAAATTTTTATTGATAACTATGTTTAATAGATTACACCGCCAAATGAAAGAAATTTATAATGTCATCGATGAGTCAATCGTAAAGGCTTATATTCTATGTTAGCGACACCGAGCACTTCGATGTTCCCTCAGGAAATTAATATCTTTGGACTTAAGGTTGAATTACTATGGCAAGCGATTGCAAATAAACCTGAACCCAGTGTAGTGTGTGCCGAGGAACATTTTTATCTTCGAGTTACTGATGTGGCTGAATATTGGGTTAACCCGCAGAAAAACCAGATTATAATTGAACGAACCACTCCTGAGATTAGCTACTCAATAGTTGCTACCTGGTTACTAGGTACTGTGATGGCTTATTTATTACAGTATCATGGCTATCTGGTGTTGCATGGCTCTGCGGTATTAATTAATGATCATGCCGTTATTATTAGTGGTGAGAGTGGGGCAGGTAAATCAACTCTAGCTGCCGCTTTGGTCAAACAGGGTTACTATTTACTAACCGATGATGTGGTGGTGGTCAAAGCGAATGAAAATGGTCAAATGGAAATAGTCCCAGGGCCTGCCAAATTAAAACTATGGTCTGATGCACTGGAAAAACTTGAATATGACTCTAACAACCTTGAACAAGTTATCAATAAAGCAGATAAGTTCCAATTTCCAGTAACTAAACACACGATGGAAAGCTATCCAATTAGTCGTTTTTATGAGCTAAACCCAGTTGATAATTTACCTGGCGTAACATTCTCTGAGATTCTTGGCATTGAAAAACTACAACTACTAATTAAAAACACCTATCGTTATGGGATGTTAAAAGCACTAAATAAATTTAAACAACACTTTATATCCTGTAGCGAACTGGGAAAACAAATAAAAACATTTAAAATCATGCGTCCAGTAAAGGTAGAAAGCTTAACTACTCTGGTACAATTAATTGAAAATCATAATTAAATCACAATGAGGGAAGAGTCATGTTAGCAATAAATGCACAGCAACTAATTCAGCGCGTTGATCGCGATGTTACAGAAACTGATTTTGAGGGTAACATAGTTTTATTACATATAGAACTTACGCATTGACAGGAATTTATAATTATGCATATGCCATACCTGTA
>CAYIZV010000018.1:0-39601 GCA_964367915.1 uncultured Neisseria sp. | reverse complement strand
GGTAAAACCGCCGGATTTACAGTCCGGACCCGTTGGCCGCTTGGGTAACCTCTCCATTGATGAGGTACTCATTGTATCCAAAAACCACTCTCCCGTCAAGTAAAAATTGAATTTATTTTACTAATTAAATTCAGTAACTCGACAAATAGCAACTAAAACAATAAATTAATCTCAACACCACAAAAACAACGTAGTAATCTACATTACCTAATTTAAAGAATTTTAATTTATTCCATAGACCATATTCAAGCTAGAAATTGCGTTAGTTGCTGCATTACCAGCTGGAGGATTGGAGTTATACGTCAACTGATAATTAATTCCAATACCAAAATTCTTATTTATCTGTATATTTAAGGTAGATATAGAATAGGTTGTCGTATTATTCTGAGTCGCAGTATTTTGTAATTGTTCATAAAAAGTCAAAATATTATTTAAGTTAAGATTATAAGTTGCTTGAGTTAACCATTGTGGCTGCGTACTGGCAACATTACTGGAGACAACATGGCGTTGCTGTAACCCAGGCCCAAGTGATAGTTGTAACCCCATTAATGTGTTATTAAAAATTTGCAATTTGTAACCCATATTTTCATTCCAAACATAATAGTAACCATCATTAGCATCGTTCAAATAAGAAGCTTGGGCAAATATCCCGCTATATTTATTGAACATATACGCACCATTTTGTTGGAGATATAGTCTATTTTTATTTGAACCTGACCCGGAAGTCTGTAGATTATCATACTGACCGATAGTGTTAAATTGCCAGCCAACAGCTCCGGACTCTGGTTTGTAATTAATAATAGCACTACCATTAATACTGCTACTATTAGTGTCACCGCTGGCACTTCCAGCACCAAATCCAAACTGCGATCCTAACCATGGATTATAAGGCGGCTTAGGCGGCGGCTCAATAAAGATATCAGCATTAACTGAAGTTACTGGTAACACCTGCGATTCATAAAGTGTGGCAATCGAATTATAATAACTCGATTTCTGTGCGTATTGATTTGCTAATTGGTGATATTGATCTGCCAGCGAAACACTTGATTCTACTTCCAGCGACTCCGTCGCTAAACAGTAATTACAAGAATAAAAGGCGCTGCTAGCAGCTATAAATAATAATTTCTTCGACATTTGCGTATGGTCCTTTTCCTAATTTCTCAATTCATACAAAATTTATTATTTGGGTAAATCTCCTTTACAGTTTTTAGGCTATACGCGCAGTATTTGATTCTTGGACACGAAGAGTTGACAAAAAAAGACGACGCAGTGTAGGTAGAACTACATCAGGAATCTTTTTTGAAATCCGACAAAATCCAAGATTCAAAGACGATGAGTATAAATAATAAAATCTTTAAGTAGGTATTACTTACTTAAAGATTTTTACAGAAATGAACATACTCAGATGTTGTTAGTATTGATCACGAAAAATAAACTATACCTTTACACTATGTTTACATTTAGGACAGATGTGTTGTGTGCCTTTAGTTTTGGTAGTGTGCACCATCATTACCGGATAATTACACTCCGGACAGCTTGCGCTTATTGGCTCATACTTGAAAATAGTTTTACATTCCGGATAATTATTACAAGAGTAAAACACACCAAATCGCCCTTTTTTCGGGATGATCTTACCTTTTTTACATTCTGGACAACCCACAGCATTTTCAACTTCGGGAGTATCCATATTTTCAATATGTTTACATTTTGGATAATTGGCACATGAGATAAACTTACCAAATTTACCATTACGAATTAGCAGCTTACCCCCATCTTTAGGACAAACACGTCCTTCAACTTCCTCAGGCGGTGCAACGACTTCGCTATTCCCATCTTTGTCAACTTTACGCATGTAATTACATTCTGGATAGCCAGAACAACCAATAAAGCGCCCGTATTTACCAAAGCGGGAGATCAAAGGCTTGCCACATTCAGGACAGTTTTCATCAAGTTTTTCGCTGGTTAATTCCATTTTAGAAATATTTTGTTTCTCAGTAACTAAAGCGTGCAGCTCATCCCAGAATTGGTGTAGCGTCGGTAATTTGGCACTCTTGCCGATCGCAATATTATCCAAGGTATCTTCTAGATTTGCTGTAAATTGTAAATCGACATATTTAGTCAGATGATTAGTCAGAAACAGACTAACAATAGCCCCAATTTCAGTTGGTACAAAACGTTTTTTATCCATCACCACATATTCACGTTTTTTGAGAGTGGCAATAATTGAAGCATAAGTTGATGGACGACCAATTCCAAGCTCTTCTAATGCTTTAACCAAAGAGGCTTCAGTATAACGTGGTTTAGGTTCTGTTTGGTGCGCGGTAATATCAAGGCTGTCAACTGGTACCATTTCGCCTTCAACCAGTTCAGGCAAACGAGCCTCTTCGTCTTCATTTACTACAGTATCTTCAAAAGTTTCCTGATAGACCTTCATGAAACCATCAAAGTTAACCATAACCCCATTAGCACGAAACACGGTATTTCCTAATTCAAAATCAATTGCTGTCGTATCTAAAACAGCAGAACTAATCTGAGATGCTAGAGTACGCCGCCAAATTAATTCATAGAGCTTGAATTGATCTGCATTAAGATAAGCTTTAACACTATCTGGAGTCCGTAAAATTGAAGTAGGGCGAATTGCTTCATGGGCTTCTTGCGCATTTTTAGATTTACTGGTATAAACATTGGCTTTTGCAGGTAAATAACGCCCGTCAAAATTTGCCGTAATATATTCGCGAATTTCTTCTATTGCTATCGCTGACAATTGCACCGAATCCGTACGCATATAAGTAATCAAACCCACAGATTCTTTGCCTAATGCAACACCTTCATACAGTGTCTGAGCAATACGCATAGTGCGATCAGTGGCAAAGCCTAGCTGACGGGATGATTCTATCTGCAAAGATGAAGTAATAAATGGAGCAGTTGGATTTTTCTTTTTTTGCTTTTTGCTAACTTTACGGATTTTAGCTTGTTCAATTCCACTAATACCGGCGACAATATCTTTGGCATATTGCTCGGTAGTGATGGTGCGGGTTTCAATTTTAGTTCCTGCGTGTTCAATTAATTTAGCGCGAAATTTAATCCGTTCTTTATGGCTAAATAGGTGTACACCAAAATAATCTTCAGGTACAAATTTTTTAATTTCATCTTCGCGCTCACAAATCAAACGTAAAGCTGGAGATTGCACCCTTCCCGCTGATAAACCAGGTTTAATCTTGCGCCATAATAAGGGCGAAACATTAAACCCGATAAGATAATCCAAAGTAAGTCGGGCTTGCTGAGCATCAACTAAATTAGCATCGATCTGCCGTGGATGAGCAACCGCTTCTAATATCGCGGGCTTAGTAATCTCATTGAACGTTACCCGGGCAATATAGCGTCCTGCACACAGATCATTATCACGTAAAATCTCGGTAATATGCCAAGCAATTGCTTCTCCCTCTCGGTCTTGATCACTTGCCAGAAAGATCGTATCAGCTTTTTTAGCGGCTGCCAAAATTTCATCCACGTGTTTTTGATTTTTAGCAATTAACTGATACTTGGGTAAAAAATCATTATTCACATCAATTGAACCATTTTTTTTGGGCAAATCACGTACATGCCCAAATGATGCTAAAACTGTAAATTCATTATCCAGATATTTACTAATAGTTTTAGCTTTAGCAGGAGACTCAACAATCAATAGCTTACGTGCCATAATTAACCTTTAATATTTTTAATGTATTGTAAAATTATTTGAGCAGTAATAAGCACTACCACTTCCACTAGAATTTAATAAATTATATTTGTAATGCTGCAGATGGTAAGTTAAACCTTCCAAAATCAGCTGCATATCGTCATCTTCAAATTCACCATCCAAACCTAACTCACCTAAACGATCTAATAAAATCTCGCGTTCAATTAAAGAAATAGTTTTACTTTGTTCCCACTCCAAAATCTGGCGGATAATTTCCCGTGGCAAATATTTTTCTTCCCAAGTGCTAATACTGCGAATTGCCAGAGGGTTAATGTCTAAGTCTTTGCCACCTTGTAAAATTGGCGCAAACCATTCAAGTGCCTCAGATATTTCCTTCGCCGTAAATTTATGTTCATTAAGTAATTCTTTAACCAAACCTTCTTGATTAAAATATAAGTTTTGATCTTTTGCCGTTGCAAATAAAAACTGTAGTATTTCGACCATATTTCACCTATCTAAAAACTCTTTGATAGCGCCCACCGCCGCAATTAATTATTTGCCCGGCAAGCTCCAACTCCAATAGTTTGCCACATAACTCACCAAAATCCATAGCTAATTTTGCACACAAGCTATCCATGCTCAACGGATCATAGCCTAAAGCCTGCAATATCGGATCATCATCATTCAAGTTAATTTCATTATGAAACAATACATTCTGGCGAACAGAAAACTCGTCCAACACATCAGCTGCAGTCTCAATTAATTTTGCACCTTGCTTAATTAATTTATGACATCCTCGTGCCATTGGGTTATGAATTGATCCAGGAATCGCCATCACATCACGCCCCATTTCCAGCGCAAAATTGGCACTAATCATTGAACCACCATCGCTGGCTGATTCAACCACCAAACAAGCTTTACTTAGCCCAACAATGACTCGATTCCGCCTGGGAAAATTCTGTGTTTGTGCTGGTGTACCTAATTTAAACTCACTCAAAATCAAACCGTGTTTTGCCATTTGGCGATAAGTTTCCCGATTTGATGCAGGATACACCAAATCCATTCCCGTACCAATAACAGCAATTGAAGATGCACCATTTGTTGCCGCTAGTGCTCCTTCATGGGCTGCCTTATCTATACCCGCAGCCAAACCGCTGACAACTGTAACACCACGACTAGCTAATTCATTCGCAAAACTCTTGGCATTTTCAATTCCCTGAGTGGTCGGATGGCGAGTACCAACAATCGCCAATTTACTGGGATTTTTCAACAAGCCAAGGTTACCTTCGGCAAATAATATTAACGGAGGATTAGCTATTTGTGCTAATTCTGCTGGATAAGAAGGATGTTCCAAAGTCAACAAATGGCGATTATCTGGGATTTGTAATTGCCAGTTGAGTGCACTCTCAACAGCACTATCTACATCCGTATTCAAGAGGCATTCGACTATACCTTTGCTAACTACAGCGGACAGACTATTAAAACTCTGCATAAAGATATTTTCAATGCTACCAAAATGCTGGATTAATTTTAATCCAGTTGCCGGACCTACCCCATAACTGAAGGCAAGCTTTAACCATAATTTAAGATTTGTATTTGTCATTCTTGGGATTGTACTACAGAATACAGCTCAATAGCATGATTAGAATTAGTTACCAGACCAAAAGATAATTTATCATATACTTTGTAAATTATTACTTCACCAATAATTTCTGGTGGCATTACCAGATATTTTGGTTTATCCTGATTGGAGGTTGGATCAACAATCTTACGAGTGCTTGTGACGTCAAAAACCAAGCCGACGTCAACACCATCGCGATTACCGCGGTTAATTACTACCGTATTATCTTCAGCAGTGGAAGTCAATGAATTATAAAGTGCGACAATCTTGCCACTAATAATCTGATCCGACTTATGCGGTACAATTACCGGAATGTCAGGCTCCGCCACACTCATCACCCGATCCAACGGTGAAATTTCATTAACCGCATTGTTTACGTGCAAAGTACTGACTGGACCTAACTGATCAAGAATTGCCGTCCCATCCCAACGCACTTCATATCCCAAAGACTCTTTACTGTCTGGGTCAACTATTTCGCGAAACTTGCTTAAAATCGAGACTTGCGAACCAACATCAATCCCAGTTAAACCTTTGGCATAAATATTATCACCCGCAGTATACATATACTGCCCTACTTCACCACCAGCTACGACCACAGGAAGAGATTCAAAAATATTCTGATCAACCAGTGTTGGCTTCATCAACATATTCCGAAGCTTACGGATAGACATTGGCGGTAATGCATCACTATCTATATCTCTGGCAGTCGGGACTAATTTTTCATATCCCGGGGAAATGGAGCCATTGTTACCGTGACTAACCACTAGAACTTTATAACCATCAACACCGAGTATCTGTAGTTGATCTCCTGGGTAAAGTTTAGTAGCATTAAAGCGGCTAACCCCCATAAATTGCGACCAATACGAGATTTTTTTGAGGTACATTTCTGCTAATTTCATAACGGTGTCTGTTTTTTTCACAGTATAACTACGCGGTGCAGTTGATTTTACCAAGTCAGCACGTACACCTGTGGTGTTACTTTGTACACTAATTACACGTGGACTTGAGTCCGTAAAAGAAACCATACCATCACTTTCAGCAGCATAGCATACTGACAAACTTAATGAAATTAATAACAATAATAATATTTTTTTGAGCATTTAAGTAGCTTTCTTGCTAGAATAACGTTCTTTAGAACTAGTATTATATATTTTCATATGCTTAATCAAGGTACTATTTAATGGCTATTTTATCAATTTTACATTATCCTGACCCGCGGCTACATCTAAAAGCTAAAGAGGTTACAGAATTTAATGCTGAACTTAAACAATTAGTTGCAGACATGGCTGAAGCTATGTATAACAGCAACGGCATTGGTTTGGCTGCCAGCCAAGTCAACATTCAAAAGCGTTTATTTATAATGGATTTAGCTAAAGAAGGTGAAGCTTCCCGCCTGCAGGTATTTATTAATCCACGTTTTTTAGAAAAACGCGGTGAAGTACGTGGCGATGAAGGATGTTTATCTGTGCCCGGAGTATTTGAACCAGTCACTCGTGCGGAATGGATTAAAGTTGAATATCAGGATCTTGACGGCAAAAAGCATCTGCTGGAATGTGATGGCTTGCAGGCTATCTGTATTCAGCATGAAAATGACCATTTGGATGGCAAAGTTTTTGTGGATTACCTCTCCGGACTTAAACAAAATTTCATCAAGAAAAAGATGAAAAAACTCTTTAAAGATGAAAGATAATATGAACATCAAACCCAAGTATATTTACGCAGCTGTGGTAATTTATCTTATCACGGCTTTTTTTTCTCTCGGGCATCTTCACCCCGATGAATACTACCAGATATTGGAATTTGCGGCTTATAAGCTACAATTAAACTCACCACATGGACTAACCTGGGAGTTTTACGATCAAATTCGTCCTGCGTTTCAGGCATGGATTGTCGTTTATCTCTATAAATTAATCGCGCTGATTAATCAACCTAATCCATTTTTTGTTGCCTTTTTAACTCGAGCTTTTTCAGGAGTATTATCCTTAGTGGCAATAATTCTATTTATTGATACTTTTAAGCACGAACTAAAAACTTCCAATAAACAGAAATGGTTCATTTTACTGAGTATTTTTAGCTGGATTGCAATATTTAATGGAATCCGTTACTCCTCAGAAAATGTTTCAGCCAAATTATTTTTAATCGGAATGTGTTTACTCTTTTGGCCTAAATTCCGCCGTAATATGCTTGGTTATCTGCTAATCGGTATTCTATTGGGTATGAGTTTTATTACCCGCTACCAAGTTGGTTTTATGATAGTTGGTCTGATGGCATGGCTATTGTTTATCGGACGCACTAAATTCAGTTCACTACTAATTATCACACTGGGAGTTTTTGTTGCGATTGCAGCTGGTTTAACTATCGATCACTGGTTTTATGGTAACTGGGTATTTACTCCATGGCGCTATTTTGATGCCAATATTTTGCAGGGTAAAGCAGCGAGTTTTAGTGTAGATCCGTGGTATATGTATTTATCAATTGCAGGGATGGTGCCTTATGGTCCATTGTATATCTTAGCTAGTATTTATTTTATTGCTTTTCGACGTAAACATGTAATTAGCTGGGTAATGTTACCTTTTATCGTTGGACATTTACTGGTTGGGCATAAGGAATTACGCTTTCTAACTCCATTATTAAGCTTCATGCCCTTTGTAATTTTAGATAGTTTACAAATTTTGGCTGCTAAATACAACTGGCATTTGGGTCCTAAATTAATTAAGCTCAACACCATTAGCTGGCGTTTTAATTGCTTTGTCGTAATTGTAATTATGTTTTTCCCGGCAGCGATGCAAATTCGGATTAATGAATTGCTCTATAAACATTACCAGCAGCCAACCGCATTTAACTATGTAACCGAGGGCGGCAATGTGTTAGATTTTTATAAGCACCTGAATTTACGTCCCGTGCCATTGGACAATCCAAGTAAACTGGATTGTAAAGAATCAGAAAACTGTTTGATTGCGCTAACCTGTCAGGAAACTGTAAAATATGGTGTGCCTAATGGTAAACTAATCTTTTCTGATTGCCCTAGCTGGATTTTTAAGCTTGATTTTAACGGTTGGCTGGAACGCACGGCATTATATAATATTTATGAATTACGTTCGATAGAATCAAATATACAATAGTTGCAAAATAATGCAAAGGGTAAGAATAACACTATGAAACATTTTATTACATCTATTAAGATTAAAAAAATTCGTCATTTAGAAAACATTACTATCCCATTGTCGGAGACCGAACCAAAACATTTAATCTTAACGGGTAAAAATGGTAGTGGTAAAACATCTGTAATTGAGAAATTACGAGATTTTTTGAGTAGTGTAAAAACTGGTCAAATTACAAACATACCCTCACTTAGAAAAACAATCTTGTATCGTACTCAGCAATTAGACGAGCTAGATAAAAAGGAAAATTTAACGCTAGAAGAACAAAATCAGAAATCATCTATTACAAAAAACATTAAAAGTTGGGAAAGTTCAATTGCAAATACTGCAATAAATGAAGTTGAAATAACTTTTTCCTACTTTGCAGATTTGCAACAACAATATGAAGATGGTAAGCTCTTATTGGCATACTTTAGTGTTGGTCGTATTAATAAAATGGCTGACCCACAAGGCCCAAATAAGTTTGAGCCAAATAAAATTTATGCTGACATAAATGTCGCTCAAAATAATAACGATGCTAGTCAACAATTTTTGCAATATCTAGTTAATTTAAAAACACAAAAAGCTGAAATAATAACCAAGCATTATGATGCAAACAGCGGAATACTAAATGTTAGCGATGATGATATACAAACAGTTAAAAAGCTTGATGATTGGTTTGATAATTTTGAAAAGTTGTTAAAACAAATCTTTAATGACAATGATCTATTTATAGATTACAAGGGGTCACCAGAATATAAATTCTATATTCATACAAAAGGTAGGGAACCATTTACATTTAATGAATTGTCCAGTGGTTACTCCGCGGTTATCAAAATTGTAACCGAGCTCATGATGCGTATGGAGCAAAACAAGACAAACAGCTATGACATTGAGGGAGTTGTATTGATTGATGAAGTCGAAACTCATTTGCATGTAGAGCTTCAAAAAAATATATTACCTTTTCTAACCACTTTTTTCCCAAATGTACAATTTATTGTAACAACACATTCGCCATTTGTGCTGCAGTCAATCTCTAATGCAGTGATTTATGATCTCGAAAATAAAACCTTGGTTGAAGATTTGTCAGCTTATTCGTGGAATGGAATTGTCGAAAACTATTTTAATGTTGATCAATATTCAGTAATTATCAAACAAAAAATGCACCGCTATGAAATGTTAAAGAAAAAAGATTCGCTACTTGATAATGAGTCAACAGAACTTAAGGCATTAGAAAATTCATTGCGCTCAATTGATAAAAATATCTCGCCGGAATTAGCTACACATGTAAAACAACTAATTATTAAATATGGTGCAGTAAATGTTTAACGTTGAGCGTAGCCAACCAGCACCTGATAGTTTAGCAATTGAAAAGTTAAAAGCTAGTGGTCAATATAATAAACCAGATGTATTGAAACGCTTAAAGCAAGATTTTTATAATAAATGTTATCTTTGTGAAGAAAAGACTATCAGCAATATTGAGATAGATCATTTTTTACCGCATTTGAATGGAACCCATTGGGATAGAAAGTTTGAATGGAATAACCTATTTTTTTGTTGTGGACATTGCAACGGTTCCAAAAGTGATAGCCAAAATGATTTATTAGATTGCACTAGCGTTAATGATGATGTTTATAATAATTTACATTACGAATTTGTTAGTTTCCCTACTGAGTCTGCCGAGATATCGGCTACGGATGTAGACGATGTTCGCTCAAGTAATACTGCAAGATTATTAAATATTATTTATTCCGGTATAAATCCCAATAAGTTGACTAATCGAGTAATGGAAGCTGGCAATATCAGAGAAAAAATAAGGCAAGAAATAGATAAATTTTTCGATTTGCTCCTAACTGAAGGAGATGAACAAACGATTGCTAAAATTAAAGATGCAGTATCTAAACAATCACCATTTTCAGCATTTAAACGCCAAATTGTAAAAGATAATAGTCAATATAACCACCTCACCGAATTATTTGACTAGGATGCTGGACAAATGAAAATAGTTTGCATCTCTGATACTCACAACCACCATCATGTGCTTGATGGCAATTTGCCAGATGGCGATATGATTATTCATGCCGGAGATGTTGCAATTCACGGTAGTGTTGCGGAAATTCAGGAGTTTGTCGATTGGTTTAGTGCGTTACCGCATCAATATAAAATATTTGTTGGTGGTAATCATGATGGCGCACTTGAGCATTCACGCGAATTAATTACGATACCAGAAAATGTAATTTATCTGGAAAATCAACTCGTGGAATGCGCTGATCTGAGAATCTGGGGTTCTCCAGTTAGTCCGCCTTATCGCAGTATGGGTTTTATGTGGGGTGATGCACGAAGAGCTGAATTATATCCACAAATTCCAAAGGACTGTGATATCGTTATTAATCATAGCCCAGCTTATGGCGCACTCGATCAGATATTAGAAGGTCAGAATGTGGGTTGTCAGTTTTTGGCTGAACGCTTGGCACAGATTAATCCACAATTGGTAATCAGCGGGCATATCCATGAAGCTTATGGTATAGTTCAAAAAGGTTCAACTACTTATGTCAATGCTTCTACCATGACACGGCGTTATCAGCCACATAACCCAGCATTGGTAGTTGAAATTTAACTCATGTACGTTATCAATCTGATTCTGGATATTCCGCTACGTAATGGCTACAGTTACCTACATAATGAAGCTTTGCCTCAGGGCACTGCAGTAAGCATTGAACTACGCGGACGGACTCAGATTGGTTTTGTTGCATCATCCGTACCAGCTGCGCAATTTACAGCTTACCCACTGGACAAGCTAAAACCAATTTTAGCAGTTGGTGACAGTAATTTAATTATCCCCAAACATATCTGGCAACTGTGTGAATTTGCTGCCAATTATTACCACCACCCATTAGGAAATACCTTGTTTTGCGCAATTCCAGCCCTACTGCGTAAAAATATAGCGGTAGATTATAACAGCACAGATAATACCTATTACCAAGCAACAGACAGCGAAATTAAGCCCAGAGGTACTAAGCGGCAACAACTACTTGATACACTTCGCCAACAGGCACTCAGCTTGCCGCAAATCCGCGCAATTATTGGGGCAAATGCATCAAGCTTAATTGACGAATGGCTTGCAACTGGACTAATAAAAACAACCACACCACCGCCAGCTAGCTATGCTCACCAAGCACTCAAACTTAACCCGGAGCAAACACAAGTAGTCAACGCGCTTTCTACCGAATTAGGTAAATTTCATGCTGCATTGCTTTATGGAATCACAGGTAGTGGTAAAACCGAAGTGTTCTTACACTTAATTGCTCAGGTATTAGCCAACAAACAGCAAGTGATGGTGCTCGTACCAGAAATCAACCTTACACCCCAGCTTGCCAAACGCTTTGAACAACGTTTTCCATATGCCAAAATCAGCCTAATTAATAGTGAAATCAGTGACAAACAACGTCTAAATGCGTGGCTCAGTGCCAAAAATGGACAAAGCAACATTATTCTGGGAACACGTCTTAGTGTGTTTACACCATGTACCAATTTAGGGCTCATCATCGTCGATGAAGAACATGATGACTCTTTTAAACAAAATGACAGCTTACGCTACCATGCGCGTGATCTCGCTGTCTGGCGCGCTAAGCAATTACAGATTCCAATTGTTTTAGCTTCAGCAACACCATCACTGGAAACACTCTATAATTACAAAACAGGTAAATATAGCCTCTATAAATTAACTACTCGTGCAGTACAAAATGCGCTATTACCACAAATTGAATTATTAAATCTGCAACATTATCCAGCCAATTTTGCTGGAATTAATCAAATTGCGCTCGAAAAATTAGCTTCCTGTCTTAAACGCAAAGAGTTGGCATTAGTCTTTATTAATCGCCGAGGTTATGCGCCAGTAATTACTTGCTATGATTGTGGCTGGGTCAGCACCTGTCTGCGTTGTTCAACCAATATGGTTTATCATCACGACAAACATCAACTTAAATGCCATCATTGTGGATATCAAACTCAGGTGCCACCAGCTTGCCCGGTCTGTCATAATCAATACCTCCATACTATTGGACATGGTACACAAAAGCTGGAGGAATTTTTAGCGGAGCAATTTCCGAATGCCAGAATCAAACGAGTTGACCGAGATACTACCAGCACGAAGAAAGCTTGGCAGCAAATTTACAATGATATCAATCAGCAAGAGATAGATATTTTAGTTGGCACCCAGATGTTGGCAAAAGGACATGACTTTGCTAACCTTACTCTAGTTATTGGTTTAAACCTTGACAATGCTTTATTTAGCTATGACTTTCGGGCTAGCGAAGATATGTTTAATGTTCTGACTCAGGTTGCTGGGCGAGCTGGGCGTGCTGATAAAGCAGGGCTGGTTTTACTCCAAACCAATTACCCAGATCATCCGGTGTATCAATTTTTAAAAAACCATGATTTTAATGGCTTTATTAACCATACTTTTCAGGAACGTAAAGCACACAATTTGCCACCATTTGCTTTTTATGCACTGGTAAAAATCAGTAGCACTTCTGAATCAACGCTCAAACAAACCATGCAGGAATTAAATACACAAAGCAAACAAATCCCTCATCCTGAAGTAACACTTTACTCATGTGTTCCAGCCGTAATGTATAAGCTCCATAACCGCTATCGAGCGCAAATGTTAATCAGCAGCAATAATCGCAATGCTTTACACCATTATCTAAACACATTAGAATCTCAGCTAAAACCGAATAATTATGTTACAATCGCCATTGATGTTGACCCTTTGGAAGTATAAAGCCCATGCGAAAATTCAAACTAGTCTTTTTTATGCTAACCGCTGTTGGCATTACCACAAATATAATGGCTGACTCAATGCCTGCCAGCTTGTTGAATTGGCAAAAGCAAAATCACATCCCTGCTCTGTCTTTGACAGTTGATAGTTCCAATGGTACAAAAAGTTACTATAGTGGCACAACTGCCATTGGCAACACAAACAAAGTGCAACAACAAAATTATTTCCAAATTGGTTCAATCAGTAAAACATTCGTTGCTGCAGCAATCTTAACCCTAGAGCAAAATGGTAAATTAAGTATCAATGATCCATTGGGAAAATATCTGAAAAACTATCCACGCTGGAATAAAATCCCGCTCAAGCAATTATTAAATATGAGTAGTGGAATTTATAATTACACTGATGCATTACCTATTCTAAACCTCTCTAAAGCCAATCAGCAAAAGATTTATACGCCCGAAGAATTGGTACAAATTGCCTATAAGCATAAAGATTATTTTACTGGTGGCAGCAGCTGGAAATACTCTAATACCAACTATGTTTTACTCGGAATGGTTATTGAACAAGTTGCCGGACAGAACTTGGGCGAACTTTTACCTCTTGATTTTTTTGAGCCATTAGAACTTAATTATACACAATATGTAGCCAACGGTTTTTCATCCAACATTCGCCCGTATCTGGTTCATGGTTACCGAGACAATAAAGATGTGACCGAAATAAACCTCTCAAGTTATGGAGCTGCCGGAGCAATTATATCCAACAGCAGTGATATAGCAAAATGGTTTCGCTTGTTAATGAGCGGACAGGTATTAGCTAAAACCCAACAGCAGGAATTAACCACCACCGTTTTAATTGGTGAGCATAAGCCCAAACCCAGCGATGCCAGATTTGGGCTTGGTGTGTATGAATACACTTCACCTCAATATGGTAAAATTTGGTGGTATCAGGGTGTAACTGAGGGTTACATAGCTTTTGTGGGCTATATCCCGCAAAAAGACCTTTCCTTTGCAATAACAACAAATAAACGCAACAGTGCGAGCGTTAATTATTTTATGCCAGATAACCAGTTAATGAAAACCTTAGTTCCTCAAATTTTAAAAACTCAGTAACTATGTCTAATTTTTTTAATTTATGCCTTAATTTAATTCAAGAGGTAGATCCTGTACAAAAATGTTTGCTGAGCAAAGAGCTTTATGCAAAACTAAATAACAGCCCGGAAGAGTTTTCCTTTACCCCATTAACCAGTGTGCAAAGCATTCAAGATGCTGGACGACCCGAGCGACCACAATTAGTACCACCTCTAGAAGTACCAAAACGCTCAATGGCGACAGTTGCCGGACATGCAAGTTTAATTCATGCTCTAGCGCATATTGAATTTAATGCAATTAATTTAGCACTGGACGCCTGTTATCGCTTTCAGGATATGCCAACTGAGTACTACTATGACTGGATGCAAGTTGCTGCTGAAGAAGCTTATCATTTTGAACTACTTGATAATCATCTGGCAACCTTTGGCTATCGTTATGGAGATTTTGCCGCACATAATGGTCTGTGGGAAATGGCATATAAAACCGAAAATAGTTTGTTGGCAAGAATGGGAATGATTCCGCGCTTACTGGAAGCTCGCGGAATTGATGCTATTCCAGTGATGCAAACTAAGCTGGAACAACTACGTGATAGTGAGGCAATAAAAATTCTCGATATTATTCATCAGGATGAAATCAAACACGTTAGCTATGGTGATAAGTGGTTCAAACACCTCTGTCAATTAAATAATCTGGATATTGAAACTACTTATTTCTCACTAATGCAGCAATTTAATGCACCTAAAATCAGAGGTAACTTTAATCGCACAGATCGTAAAAAAGCCGGATTTAGTGATAGCGAACTTGATCACTTAATCGCACTTAGCAAGGATAATCATGAAAAGAAATCTTCTTCTCGTCATAACAACAATATTTAGCAGCTTGGCATTTGCCGATTGTGATTTTAAAATTATTAACTATACCAATTTTGACGTAAGTGCTAAAGTTGGCTTTTATGGTAGTACCGAAAGCAGCATTCTGGTTAAGCCATCGGATACGACCTTTGTCAGAATGAAAAGCGATTATAAATGTAATGATGCCACACCATTTGGAACTGGCAGAGCTTATATCATGTTCCCGAAAGACCCCCAAGGTGCTGGAGCTAATTATTCTCCCCTAGAAAAGGGAATCAACTTCATGGGACGCTTTAGTGGTAGTGCGGGTGGAAGAATTATGCAAGCAGACAATGGTCAGCTTATCTGGTTAAATGCTTCAGGTAAGCCGATTAATGACACTACTTTTGAAATTAAATTAAACTTTACTGAACGACCAAATAGCATGTCCGCAGGCACAACTTAATTTCATAAATTATTCTCGCCAGGCAAGTGTGTGGCACTTTGATAAACTTTTAAACCAAAATCAGGAAGAGTCTGTAGCACATGCTCAATAATTTGCGACTGGGTCGCCTCAAACTCTTCCAAAAAAACCTCTTTACTATATGCATAAATTTGTAACGGAATACCAAAAGGAGTTGGTGCCAGATAGCGCACTAAATTTGAGTAATTATGATTAAGTAACGAATTATTTTGCAAAAAATCATTCATATACAAACGATACAATGCCAAATTCAAAACTCCACGGCGAATTTGTCCAACTTGCAATCTATTTGCGACAAATGGATATTTTTGTGCCAAATTAGTCAACGACTCCAAATCACAATCCATCAATGAATTAGTATCAATATTAATTGCTCGAAAAATCCTCCGTGCCTTGCTGTTGACCATTGCCTGCCAGTTGTGAATTGCTTCCGCAGTCAACGCAAAAGTTGGGAGGCTGGTGACCGTATTATCCCAATTACGGATTTTTATTGAACTGATTGAAATATAAATAACTTCACCATCAACATTGTATTTGGGAATAACCACCCAGTCACCACGTTTGATAATCTGGTTTGCCGTTGCCTGAATGCTTGAAATTAAACCTAAGAAAGTATCTTTAAAAATCAAAAGCAAAAAAGCGGAAACAGCACCAATTCCGGTAAGAGTTGCCCAAGGAGACTTATTAAGAATAAAAGAAACGTAAATAATTGCCGCACAACACCACAAGCCAAATTGCAACATCTTAACATAGCCATAAATGGAGTATTCATGCTGTTGATCAAATTGCCGCTCATAAATAATATTGACCGCGCTGAGAAACCTTGCCAGCATCGTCGTAACTGCTAAAAAATATAATAAATATGCGCAATTGATCAGTATCTTGACATAGCCATCAACTAGATAGCTGGCTGACTTGGCATCAATTAATGCACTACCAATATCAAGGATAATTGCGAAAATAAAAATAGAAACAACATTAACTAGACGTGCATCAGCAATTGCATTTAGGAATACGTACCGAGAATGACGAAAAATTTGGTTTACCCAGCGGGCAATAATAACATTAACTAGTTTATAAACCAAAAATCCTGCGAGCAAGATGCCAAGGCTAATTATTGATAGCCCCACCAGTGTTTGCAGACTATGATCAGTAATACCGACTAAAATAGTTTCTTTTAATAAATTCTGAAGATTTAATGCGCTCATAATCCGGTATCTTATATTATAGTGTGCGGATTATAACAAATATCCGAAGGTAACTATTCAGTATTTGTTATGCAACATACAGGATAAACTATTTAAAGCAGAGAATAAGGCGATGAAGAATCTTTAGCCTCTAATTAACACCACGCTACATATAATTAGTCACAATACTTTTTAAATAGTCCGCTGAGATTATTTCTCATAAAAACACCCCTCTGCGCTGGATCTATTATGGATTCGGAGGTAAAATAGATGGTTGTTGCGTATCAATATATCAACCAAGTGGATTAATTTGACTTACGGTCTGAGCTGTCATTGACCCTGACTCAATTACGCCTGAATCACTAAATATTTGGCTTTCATATTTATATACAAAAGTGAACCTTGCACTAACATTTGATTCATTTACCGTTTCAGGATTTACAACAAATTTATAATAACCTGATGCACCGTCATAACCGCAACTAAGCGGCATAAGTAATCATAGCCAGGATAAATTTTTTCATGAATACCCCATAAATAATCTAAACAGAGAATTTTCATAGCGTAAGTCAATTAAACATTATTGCTATTTCTTATACCAAATCTGAAAGATTTAAGTTCAATACTAAACTAAAAACTCCACTATATTTCCACACTCCCCTAGATAGGAACCTCAGCAGCAGTACTATTCTCATTATCGAAGAATTCAGGCTCTTCCCATATCGTACCTGATTCATTTTGATACTTGCCAGGTGGAGCTTTCTCAATCATACCAGGTTTTTCCAAGCCAGCATTATTATCACCAAATATGGCGCAAGCTGTAACCATACAAGCAACAATGATTACTAAAGCTGCAATACTCATACGCTTAATAAACACAGCTCACACCCTTCAAATTTAAAATGGAATCCGGAAATTAGCTTCAACATCAAAACCGCTTTGATAATTACCAGTATAATACGTGCTTCCCACCCAATTGGCACTTAAATTTATTGACGTTTTATTACTAAATACATGGGTATAAGAGTTGGTTAATAATTGTTTACTAACAACACCAGCTAAAAAACTCTGACCATCAGGACCCACAACAGTAAATGCTCCACCACCGTAAACTTCGCCTGCTTGAGCAAAATCTTGAACAAATGCCAATTCATAAGTATCGCGCTCGGAAAACTGAAAACCCTGTCCAATAAATGCCCGCGCATCCCAGCCACCGTCGGTTCTATAACGCGCACGTCCCCCGGAAAATTGGTAAAATGTTTTACTGTATTGGGTATCATAGCGTAAAAACTCTTCAAAACGCAACGTAGGGTTAAAATAAAATCCGGGAGCACCGTAAGCACCAGAAAGGAAATCCATCCGTACAATATTTGCTAACCCATAGCTAGTTGCATAACCAGCCTGTACCCGTGCTTCAGTGCTTGATGTGGAAGGGAAATAACCACCATTCTGCGGATCACTTGCATCATTTTGTTGAACCGGAAAAGTTCCTTTTTGCTTAATATATCCACCAACTACCCAACTATCACCAACTTTCTTGTCAAAACCCAGTGTAACATATGCACCATTATCTGTAAATGGCACTGTACCACCATTTTTGGCACCCTGAATACTTCCCTGTTGATCTAAATCAACTCCAATAATCACATATGATGAAATCGGAACTTCTGCACCACTACCACCAGTGGGTGACGAGCTATTAACAAATGCGGGCTGCTCATAAATTGTAGACTCTGGTTTATTTTTATATTTGCCAGCAGGAGCCGCTTCAATGATACCAACATCTTCGCGCACAACAGTCGATGATTCATTATTAGGTGTTGCTGCCATTGCAATATTTATACTTGAACCAGCCAGCAGTATAAGCATTAATTTTTTCATTGTTTGTTCCCCTATAGTATATTTCTTATTTAAATCTCATTTGCTGAAACAACAAAATTTTGTTCATACCGTTATTGTATAAAAAACAATGAAGAATTAAAACCAACAGTTTTGGTTGGTAATATAAATAGAAACATCAGCTAAAGTTTGCCCTTTATGTTAAACTAAAATACTTATATGTTACAGTCAGATTGCCGTGAATAAATATCTTGCTCATGAAATTAACGAGCTAAATAGGCTTAATACACAAAAAATAATGATTAGTATTCTTGATACTACAGGAACTTTGTTAGCAATTTCAGACTATAGTGCCAAATTATTGGGCGTTTTGTCCGAGCAAATTATCGGACTAAATCTAATTCACCTAACCCAAGAACAAATTAAACTTCTTATGCCTGACATTACTAGCGATGAAATTGTAATTGTGCAGGAAGGCTATGGTATTTTAAGACGCTTGCTAACAATTCTGATTCAAGAAAAAATTCCGTTGAGTTATATTAATTTCATGCCTTATGGGCATATCCGTAAACCATTTCTAGAAACTGCGTTGCCAATCTTTGATGATAACCTAGAAGTAATTGGTGTAAAAGTAGTAACAACGGAGTATAGCCTCTATGGTCAAAATGAGTATTTTAAGGAATTATGTAAAATAAGTGCAGATACACAAAAATCAACATTACCCAATAATACCTCATCACAAAATACAGGAATAAACCTTGCCGGTCGTCAGCATGAAATCGTTTATTTACTTGCCAATGGTTTTACCCAAAGTGAAGTAGCACAAATCTTAAATATCAGTCGCGGTTCGGTTGCCAATATTGTTAGTGAGCAAATTTGCCCTAAATTCAAGATTGCTGGTTCAAGTACCAAGCTATTAATTGACAAAGCTATCACATTAGGATTAAACAAAACAATGCCTTCAGGTTTGTATAAACCATTTATAATTGTTCTTAATAACGAGATTACCGAACGTTATTTTATTTACTGATATCCTGTACACTTCATTACTAAAAGACAAACTCGCCAACTCAGATTTAACCTTATTTGACCACAAATTGTTGATGTTTGGGCATACCTACCAAAATTGTTGGTATTAGATAATTACCTTAGAGTGCTACAATTGCTTGTGAAAATAAATTTAACTTTGTTAAAAGGTACATAATTATGAAACACTCTAAAAATCTAATTGCATTGTTAATTGGTGCTATTACGGTATTGTCACCAGTCGCCGAGGCATGTAGCAAAATAACTTATGTTGGTGCTAATGGTAATGTGTTGACTGGTAATAATATGGACTGGGATCGTGGCTTTGACACCAATTTGTGGGTATTGCCAGCGGGATTAAATCGTACTGGCGAAGCTGGGCGGAGTGCCGAAAATCCATTCCATGGGCCAAATGACCTGCACTGGAAATCGAAGTATGGCAGCCTGATAATTACTTCCAGCGTATTCACTCATGACGGTTTAAATGAGAAAAGTTTATCAGTAACCGTTCATAATGATGCTTTTGCTGATTATGGGAAACCTCAGCCTAATCGTAAAGATGTTAGTATCGGGTTTATCAATCAATATTTATTGGATAATTTTGCTACCGTCGATGAAGCGGTTAAGGGAATGCAAAAGATTAATGCTGTAAGTATCCCCGCAAAAATGGGTAATGGCTTGGGCTACAGTATAATGTTTGGGATAACCGATGCCAGTGGTGATAATGCGGTTTTTCAATGGCGGGATGGCAAGATGCTGGTATTTCATGGGAAACAATATAATGTATTAGCTAATGAGGGAATGAGTCCAACCACTACTTATGGCGACGAGTTCAAAGTTCTTGATTATTATCGGGGAATTAATGCCGCCAGAAAAACTGCTCCAGTATCGTTGCCGGGAAGTTATGGCTCGGAAGATCGGATTGCCCGCTTTGGCTATTACTTGGATATCGCGCCAAAAGAGTCGGATATTGATAGCGCCCGCATGTGGACATTTAATATGATTCGGGCGTTACGACCACCTGTACCGCTGGAAGAGCCGAACTTACCGGGTTTAGTTGACATAAACGGCTGGACTTCAGTTGCTGATTTGAAGTATCAACGCTTTTATATTGATATTCCTAAATTATTGGCACCATATTATGTTGATTTTTCTGAATTGGATTTTAAACCAGGCGCTCCAATCAGAAAACTTCCGGTATTAATTAATCATGGACAACAGCAACCAGCGCAAGTCATTCCTTATACTGGCGATATCAGCGCTAAATTAGTAGCAACCAAGCCTGACTCAGCGTGGGATATAAAATAAAATCTCTTGTATCTCAATCAGATTCATCATCCTAGGTCGTTGATTTATTTCTCACCTACTAGTTGTAGGCTTCGTCATAAATCGCCTACTAGTATTTCAAATCAGTTTGAGATGGTTAGTAAGTCATAATGACTTCTGGGCATAAATTATTGTTTAAAAGGATATAGTTATGAAACGTTCTAAAAGTTTAATCGCATTGTTAATTGGTGCTATCACAGCATTGTCACCAGTCGCTGAGGCGTGTACCCGTTTTACTTATACTGGTGTAGATAACACTGTAATTACCGGACGATCAATGGACTGGATTGACAATTTGCATACTGATTTATGGGCGTTTCCCGCGGGAATTGCGCGTAGTGGTAATGGCAGTGACAAAAACAGTGTCCACTGGGTTTCAAAATACGGTAGCATAATTGCCAGTGGCTATAAAGTTTCATCAACTGATGGAATGAATACTGCGGGATTGGACGTCAACTTATTATATTTAACCGGAACTATCTACGCAGAACCAAAAACAGGCAATAAAAATCTTGCGATATTTAATTGGGTACAATATGTGCTGGATAATTACGCGACAGTTGACGAGGCGGTGAAAGGTTTTGGTAGTGGAAAGTTAAATTTATTAGCTGCAGATATAAACGGACGCAAAATGGATTTGCACATGTCTATTACCGATGCTAGTGGTGACAACGCTATCTTTGAATACATTAATGGTAAACTGGTTATCCATCATGGTAAACAATATACAGTCATGACCAATGAACCACCATTTGATCAACAATTGGCACTAAATGCCTACTGGAAGCGGATGGATGGCAAATTCTTGCCCGGCACCGAGGAACCTGATGATCGTTTTGTACGTACCAGCTACTATGTAAATAATGCGCAAAAAACTGCGGATAACCAACAGCAAATTGCTACCGCTTTTTCGATTATCCGCAATGCCTCAATTCCGTTTGAATTATCAAAAGACTCTAGCCATCCGAATGTCTATCCGACATTGTGGAGAACAGTTGCTGATTTGAAAAATAAAGTTTACTATTTTGAAGAAACCAACAAGCCCAATGTCTTTTGGGTAGATATGAATAGACTGGACTTAAAATCTGGTGCGCCGATTAAAAAATTGGCTTTAGCCGATGGCGAAGTTTATGCAGGGGAAGCCAGCAAATATTTTGCTCCAGCGGCAGCATTTACTAGCCCGCAAATTACTCCAAACCGTTAAAATCTATACCTATGCTCAATTAGGTTAACCAGTATTTCCAATTTGATTGAGTATAGAATATTTTAACAGACGAGACGCCATGAAACAGCCCAATGAATTTTTAAATCACATCATAGCTTTATACGAGCAAATTCACCGTGATGATTACATAATGATCGTAGATCACAATTATAAAATTTGTTTTATTAGCCAACGCTTTGCGCAATCAATGGCTACCACTGCAGATCAATTACTTGGGCAAAACTATCTTACCTCGCTAGCAATACCAGAAGAAATCAAAAATAGTGTTAAAACTTCGATTGAGCATAATCTTAGCTGTAGCCATACTCATGAATTTCTAAACATCAATCTTAACCGTGAACACAATGAGCAAATTTTACAAATGCGCTACAATCCATTACTTGACCCATCAAACAATGATGTGATTGCCGTGGTCATTGAAGGAAGTAAACTAAGTGCTCATACTTCGCTGTATAATTTTGTCACCCATCTACTGGAAAGAAAAGCCAGTGATGCAGATACTACAATTGATATCAGTCATAGTGACGAGCTCCTTACCAAACGTGAACATGAAATTGCGTTTTTACTCTTATTTTTCCGCTCGCCCAAAAAAATAGCCGAAGTAATCAAACAAATTAGCGGCGATGAGATTTCCGCCAAAACGATCAATAATATCATCTCTAGTAAATTATTTGTCAAACTGGAAGTATACAATACTGATGCTTTAATTACTCGGCTGCATGAATTAAATTACCAAACTAAAATTCCAGCAAGCTTCATGCGTAATCTCCATTTAGGTTTGACTTAATTTATACTCAACAAGATTTATCTGACTTAATCGTTGATTATATCGTGCCTTGGGCATGATTATGATGATGCGAACATTTACCATGAGTATGACTATGGGTGACTTGAGGGGGTGATTTTACCCGTAAAATACGTAAACCATTAAAAATCACCAACATGCTGGTTCCCATATCAGCAAATACAGCCATCCACAAATTTGCAATTCCAAGTAATGCCAAGATAAAGAAAATTAGTTTAATTCCAATCGCCAAACTAATATTCTGCACCAAAATCTGCATCGTTTTTTTGCTTAATTTGATAAACTCCGCAAGGCGAGTCAGCTGATTATCCATTAAGACTACATCCGCTGTTTCCAGAGCAATATCCGTACCACCACCGCCAAGCGTAAAGCCAATATCAGCACTCGCTAATGCGGGAGCATCATTGATTCCATCGCCAATCATCCCAACTTTACCGTAGAGTTTGGCAAAATTGCTTACCAAGGTCATTTTATCTTCAGGTAATAAATTGGCATGTACTTCGTCAACTCCCAGAGATTTCCCAATCGAATTAGCCGTAATTACATTATCTCCGGTAAGTAACATCGTTGCAATGCCTAAATTTTTTAGCCCGGCGATTGCCTGTTTACTACTCACACGTAAACTATCGGCAACCGCAATTATTCCGATAACTTGAGTTTTAGTCATCACTACCACCGTAGTTTTGCCCGCTTGTTCCAGTTCAGTCAGAATTTGTTCAATTTCCGCACTACAAACTGAACGGTCATGAACTAGAGAATGATTTCCCACCCAGTATTCCACCTGATTGATTATGCCATAAACCCCTTTACCGACTACCGCTTCAAATTGCGCCACTACGGCTAGGGGGATGATATTTTGGCTAACTTGCGCCTTACTCAAAACCGCTCCCGCAATCGGATGCTCCGAATTAGTATTTAAGCTTGCAGCAATCCATAAAGTTTGCTGATTATCATCCAGATGAATTACATCGGTTACCACTGGTTTACCTTGAGTCAAAGTTCCAGTTTTATCAAAAGCAATCGCTTTTAGCTTATGTCCCATTTCCAAATAACTACCACCTTTAATCAGTAAACCATTTTTTGCCGCAGCAGCAAGAGCGCTCACTACCGTTACCGGAGTTGAAATTACCAAGGCACATGGACAGGCAATAATCAGCACCACCAGAGCTTTGACAATCCATTCATGCAATGAAGCAGCAAAAAATAGCGGTGGAATAATTGCAATTAATAGCGCAATTATCACCATCAGCGGAGTATAAATCCGTGAAAAACTATCGACAAAGCGCTGGGTTGGTGCTTTAATCGCTTGAGCTGATTCCACCGTATGAATAATTTTGGCTAATAAAGTTGCATCAGCTGCTGCGCTTACTTTAAATTCAAAGCTCCCCCGTTCGTTAAGTGTTCCAGCATAAACTACATCACCAATTTGCTTGGTAATTGGTAGTAATTCGCCAGTTACAGCAGCTTGGTTTACGTTACTTTGCCCACTAATTAAGACCCCATCAAGCGCAATTTTTTCCCCAGGCTTTACTCGTACAATATCATCAATTTTAACTTTATCAGCGGCAATTTCCAGCCAGTCACCAGACGAAGTTTTAACTAACGCCGTAGCTGGTGCCATGCTGGTTAAAGCATCAATCGCATGCCGTGCTTTATCCAAAGAATAACGCTCAATTAATTCAGCTAATGCAAACAAAGTTGTCACCATAGCCGCCTCCGGCCACTCACCAATTAGAAAAGCACCCACAATTGCAATCACTATCAAGAAGTTAATATTTAGCGTGAAGTTTTTAATCGCAACCAGACCTTTGCGCAAAGTTTCTTTTCCGGTCAACAAGATCGCCATTAACGAAAAATATAAGACCAGATTGGATTGCTGTGGCATAAAATAGCCCAACAATTCTGCACTGATCGCAAAAATTAATGCAATTGTAATCAGTAAGATTTGTTTAAAGGGTAGTTTAACTTTAGCACTTTCATTCAAATCTTTTTGTCGTTCAAACGCTTCCATTCCAATCGAACTAATTGCATCTTTTATAGTATCAAGATTGGCAAAACTATGCGTAATGCTTAGTTCTTGACGAATAAAATTAAATTCAAGTTTACTAATTTCAGTCAAGCTTTTGAGCACATTTCTGATTAATTGTTCTTCGGCTGGGCAATCTAAACCAGGTATTGATAAAATAGTTGTAGTCATAATCAAAATCCTTTTAAACATAAGCAGATTGTAAATGATTATGATTAGATTAGTATATGGGCTATTTTCCTATTCATTACTTGTAGATTAAAAATAAAAGAATAATTTTCTGATAGGTCAAACCAAATTATTACTTAATCTGTTACAATAAGCAACCACCACGTAACCAGCTGATATAAATTTACTTTGCCAAAAAAATCAATTTAATTATTGTAATATTCGCGAGCAATTACTCTCGTTCAGATATTTTTTTATCACTCCGGAGATAAATGACGTTACAATATCCCAAAACTCTCTTGGAAACATGCTCATGAAAAAATTAATCTATTCTTTAGTCATTCTGGCCATAAATCAACAAGTTTTTGCTGATGGCACTGAATCTGCACCAGCTGCAGTTGTCAACACAAACGATACTTATATATCTCGCTATGCTTATATTCAAAATCCATGGATATCATCGACCAGCGCAGGAGGTACACAGAATGTCAGTGAAAGCCAAATGGCAACACAAAACGTCGCTGAGAAATGGTTTGCCGATGGTACCTGGAATTTCTGGGGAACTGCATCTGCGCAATATGTAGGTGCAGGAGCTGGATTTCCCAACTATGCCTATGGTGGTAGCTTCTTTGCACAAACTGGTCAAGTAGCAGGTTTCTCATTTGGTGGCGCAATGGCAATTATTAACCCATATTTTGATACTAATATGAATGGTTACAATACCAACGCATCACCATTCTTACCATCCAATAAACAAGTCAACCCTACCGAAGCTTTTGTAGAATACCAATATAACAACGTAGTTCAGGTTGATCTGGGGTTAATCGGGATTAATAATAGCCCATGGTTATCTCAAAACTACTACAGTAATATGATGAGTGTTCCAGCGTCTTATCAAGGAGCATTGGTTAACGTTGATGCTGGGGGCGGTTGGCTATTGACTGCATTAGCCTTTAATGCAGCGCAAGGAATCAGTGAAACTGGTTTTACTGGACTTACCTGGTATAATAAAGGTTATGACTATGCTGGTGGAGCTATTGCCAACAATACAACAACAGGAACTTCTGGTGGTACAGCAGCAGTCGGTGCCAATTATGTTGCTTGGAACAACCAATACAATCTACGTATCTGGGGTTATGAATTTGAAAATTATGGCGAACTATTTTATCTCGACAATAGTATTAAATTTAAACCAACTGCAAACCTAGCATTTAATATTGCGGCACAAGGCGGAACGAATAACTCCAATGGTAGCTTGGGCAATGCTAATGGTACTAACGCAATAACTGATGCTGGCTATGGACAAATATCCAGTAATTTTGCCGGGATTCAGGGTGGTTTAAGCTATAAATGGTTTAGCTTAAATCTTGGCTATAACAATGTGTGGGGCAACCAAACTGGTTATGGTTCTGGCGCAATCGTTTCGCCTTATACTTATGGGATGGCAACTGACCCACTTTATACTACACCATATATGGCAGGTCTGGTTGATATGGGAACTGCAGGTAGTGCATATAAAATCAATCCATCATTTAACTTCTTGGACAGTAACTTGTCAATTGCGCCAGCATTCACTACTTTCCAAACGGCATTGCCACAATGGAATGGGACTAACGAGTATGACTTAGTAGTTAGTTATTCAATTCCCCAGATTAAAGGGCTAAATTTATTTGGTGCTTATGCTTATCAACAAGTGCCTTTAGCCAATCCATCGGGCAATAACTATGTTACCCAGCTTTTCGTAAGTTATTTATATTAATTTTTATGGAAACTAAAAAATGAAAAAATTAAGCGTTGTTATTTTATATCTGATCAGTGGCACAACCTTTGCAATGAATACTGCTAATTTAAGCAAACAAACATTTACCTGCAATGGTGTTCGTATCGAAAATTCAACTGCAGAATCAAATTTAACTGATTATTGTAATAATGTCGTGGTAAAAGATGAGACTCAAATTATAAGCGGACAAAATGCAATGAAATTGCGTGGTAGTGATCAGATTGATGAAGACGATACCAAACCAACAGTGCTAAACTTACGGACTGTCAACTTCACCGCGGACGGTGGAGTCAAGATGGCATGTTATTATAAAAATAGCGCCTTGCAAAAATGCAAGTATATACCATCCGCAGCAAAAGCAAGCAATAAACCACAAGCATCAAAATAAAATAAGCTTCTATTGCTGGTAGTTACAAGTATTAGTTTTTATAACCAATTCAGAACCTTTATCGTTCACTAAATGATGACAATTTCTGATTACTGACACTACAAAGAATTAATGGTTGTTATAATCTAATCATCTAGTAGAATAATTTTAAATACGCTTGCTTCAACTAGCAAAATGCTTGCCGTAGCTGCGCTAAAATTAGGTCGCTTTGGTATAACGAATAAAGCCTCGGAATTAATCGAAAAGCTCAATATACTATTTGTGATAATGCAGCATGATAAGACAACAGCTTTGAACTTCTACAATTCTCGCCTCAAAGAAATGTACAGTCAATAAACGCTAAAAAGGTCAGATTTATTCTGACCTTTTTATTTTGAATTTGAGATTAGCCTACCCTTAAAAGGATAAGCTAATTGATTTATACTATATCTTGTGTAATGTCAGTCTAGCATGGATAGGAATAAAGCGCGAAATCAGATACAATAGTACCCCGCCAAAAGCACCACCAATAATTCCTGAAGCAAAAGCAATCAATACGCGGTACTCATGCCGTGGAACCCAGATGCTAGTTATCGGACATACAAAAAATTCATAAATACTAAAAATGAGTGCTAAGATTAAAATATCTCTAACTTGAAAACGAATTTGATATACTTGATTCCCTGAGTGAACTCTAATTGCAAAACCAGTAAGTTTAGCAACCAGTTCGTAGATTAATAAACTTATCCCAACGCTAAGTAATGCCGAAAAAAATCCTGCACTATAATCACCATAACCATGCGCGTAAATAATATCCTGAACAAAAAACATGATCATCAGCAATATACCCGCAACCACGCTAATATACCATAAGCCCCGGATATCATCAGCAGCGAAACCTAGTAGGCTTGCAGAATGCTTAATCAATAAATTTCGCAATAACTTAACCAACACCAGCACACAAATAAACGCAACAATAAAACCCATAATACTCATATAAGCGATGTTTTGAATCGCAATGCTATTACTCATCGCAACCAATGGTACAGTTGATGACTCAAGTAGAACAAAGAATATTACCCAGCGTAAACCAAATTTAATTGGGATTAATTTATTTTCCATTACTTTTCTTTCAGAATTTTATAATATTTTTAATGTGCTGCCGAAACTAATTCGGTCGGCTTTTTACGTCTTCTAACGATCACAGAATACAGTACTGGAACTACAATCAGCGTCAACAAGGTCGAAGTAGTCATACCACCAATAATTGCATATGCCATTGGTTTACGTACTTCAGTGCCTTCTCCAGTGCTTAAAGCTAACGGTAACATCCCAAAAATCATTGCCATTGAAGTCATGACAATCGGACGCAAGCGAGTTTTCCCAGCACTGACAATCGCCTCTGTCATTTCAATACCTTCTGCTAATTGCTGATTAATAAAATCGACCAATAAAATCCCATTTTTGGTTGCAAGCCCCATCAACATGATAATCCCGATAATCGAGAACATATTTAGTGTACTACCCCAAGTTAGCAAGGCAATAAATACCCCAACAAAGGATAAAGGCAATGCCACCATGATTACCAGCGGTTGAATAAAGCTTCTGAATTGAGCCGTTAAAATCATATAAATGAATGCTACTCCAATCATTAGCGCGGATACGGCATACATAAAAGATTGCACCATATCCTCACTATCTCCACTTTGTTTAAATTTATAGCCGCTTGGCAGTTGATAACTATCAAGTATCTTCTGAATCTGAGTATAAACCTGCTGATTATCCGTACCAGTTATATTTCCCGTAATCGCAACATTCCGCAGTAGATTCACGTGATCAATTTCCCGGGGTGAAAATCCTGTTCTGGTCTTGGTGATGGTTGCCAAAGACACCATCCGTGGTGCACCAGTATTAGGATCAATGCTATTACTTGGTACTTGCAGTAAATTTAATACATCTTTATTACGCTCATCCTCAGGGATTTGAACTACGACATTGTAATTTTCCCCAGTACGTGGATCTTCCCAAGTTGAGATTTTATTACCTGCAAATAATGATGATAAAGTATTACCAACATCTGCCATATCAATTCCCATACTTGAGGCAATATCACGATTGACGTCAATATTATAGGCTGGATCAGCATCCTGATAGCTGGTTTCTAGGTCGGTAACACCTTTAATTTTGCCAATCTTATCCATTAGCTCATTGGAAATTCGCTGCAATGACGCAACATTCTCACCTTGAACATCTACATTGATTGGTTTTTGATCGCCACCAGGAGAGCCTAAAGGCATGATATTACGTACTTTGATTCCACCAACATGTTCTAAAATTTCCCGAGTTTGCGCGATTGCATCGTTAAGCGTATTATTTCGCAAGGCTTTATGCCCAATATCAATCGTAAGCGTAGCACTATTACTGCCCTCACCAAAGTTTTTATTCACTCCACCTGTGATTGATTGAATTTCTTTAATTCGCTCACGCAGAATTTTACTTACCTGATTGACTTTGGCTTCAGTATAAAAAACATTAGAACCAGTTGAAGTTTTAAAAGTAACTGTATATTGCCCTTTATCCGCGGTTGGCATAAACTCACCACCAATAAATGGCACCAACATAAAACTCCCGATCAGAATCGCTAAGGCAATTGATAATGTTGTTTTGCGATAATGCAATGAGCGACGAATGAATTTCTCATATGCTGCAATTAAGCTATCAAAACTAGACTCAAACCAATTAAGAAATTTCCCAATCCGTGATTTAGCCAGCCAACCACCATCCTGTGGCTCATGCCAAATGCTTGAAAGCATTGGATCAAGCATAAAGCTAACTAACAACGAAATCACTACCGCAACCGTTACTGTGACTCCAAATTGAAAGAAAAATTTCCCGATAATCCCCTGCATAAAGCCAACAGGTAAAAATACCGCCACTACCGTCATAGTTGTAGCGAGTACCGCTAAACCAATTTCATTGGTTCCATCTAATGCCGCCTGGAAATGGCTCTTACCCATATGTAAATGCCGCACAATATTTTCACGAACGACAATCGCATCATCGATTAACAAACCAACAGATAATGAGAGAGCCATCAATGACATCATATTAAGGGTAAATCCACACACCCAAATAGCAAATAAGGTTCCAATTAAGGCGATTGGTAATGTCAGACCAGTTATTACGGTTGAGCGCCATGATTTTAAAAACATAAAGACAATTATAATAGTTAAAACTGCTCCCTCAACCAAAGTACCAGAAACATCTTCCAATGAGTGTTTGATTGATTTTGCCTGATCATAGCTAACACGCATCGTAATTCCTGCTGGCTTAACTTGATTGAGTTGATCAATCATTTTGTAAACACCTTCGGATACATCAACTACGTTAGCTTTGTCTGCTGGGCGTAAATCCAGACCAACCGCACGTTTACCATCAATCAAAGTTAAGCTATTGTACTCGTCCTGTCCATCTTGCACCGTTGCAACATCACTTAATTTAATCGGAACATCATTGCGATAAGCCAGCACGATATTGGAGAAATCTGTTGGATTTAATAATTTACCATGAATGCGGATATTATATTTTTGGGTTTTAGTTTGAACATCACCAGCTGGATAATTATCGTTAGCAGCGGTAATTGCTTTGGTTACATCATTTATTGATAACCCTAAAGACTGAAGCTTATAAGGCTCGACATTAATCCGTACCTGACGGTCAATTCCCCCCACTACTTTAACATCACCAACCCCAGATACAGTTTGGAGTTTTTTCTTGGCAACCTGATTCACCCATTCGGTAATATCTCTAAGCGACATATTATCCGCACCGATAACCAATGACATCATCGGCTGCTGTTTCATGTCAACCCTTGACACCAGAGGGTTGTCTATTTCTTTACGAAAGCCCGCTGCCACACCTGATACTTTATCGCGGACATCTTGCACCGCTACATCAGGGTTAACATTCAGATTAAACTCGGCAACAACTGTTGATGATCCATCAAAAGAGTAAGAGCGAATCGTCTTGATACCATTGAGAGTATTTAATGCCTCTTCAATTGGTTTGGAAATATCGGTCTCTATAATCTCAGGAGAAGCACCTTTATAGTTGGTAGTAACAACCGCAACGGGAAATTTAACGTCAGGAAACTCCTCAACTGAAATATCTTTAATTGCAACCAGTCCAAGTAATACCAGCGCAAGCATGATTACCGTTGCAAAATAAGGATTACGAATTGAAATTCGGGTGAGCCACATACCAGAGGTCTTTCATTATGAGAATAAGAACGTTATTTTAGCAGGATTAATCCCTGCTTACCGTACTGTTAACGATACTCAAACTGATTGGAAATACTGGTTAGGCATAAATGACAAAGCTTACGGCTCATAAGAGAGGCGTAAATCAGCAACTCAGTATAATGAATCTGCTTGAATATACAAGTCTTGCTACAGTAAAAAGACGAGCTAATAGCTCGTCTTTTATCATCTTAGTGTAATCAAACTTATCTACTGACCATATGTGTCAGCAGCATAATCACGTGGACCTATTTGCTCCAAGTTAACTACTTTTTGAACATTATCAATTGAGTAAATACCATTAATGGCTTTCTTCAACGCGTCCAAATTACCAACATTAGTTCCCATGATATAAACAACATCGTCAACGGTGGTAACCTTCATTAACGATGCATTAAGGTCATTTTGCTTATCTAGGCGATCTGTCGCATCTTTCGTTATCGAAGAGTTAGTATTTAACGATGGATTAACATTAACCGTTAAATAATTAAAAATCTCTTGAACACTTGGCGAGTTCTCACAAATATTAGCAGCTTGTTTCTTTGCTGCTGCAGTTGCAACTTGTCCAACTAACAAAACGTCGTTATTTGTGACAACAACTTTGATCTTATTACCTGGTATTTGTCTATCCAAATCATCTTTTAAACGTCCCTCTAGTGCTGTATCATCACTACGTTGATTATCCTGATCTGTTAGGAATGGAGAAGTTAAATTACTCGCGACTCTTGTAGTAGCATTAGTAGAACAAGCAGATAAAGCCACACTAGCTGAAATCAAAATAAACAATATACGCGCAATTTTCATATATTAAATCCCTAAAATTTTTATTATTCTATCACAATTTATCTAACTTTGTCTAGTTATCATTATTAGGTGTAAGTAACTCAACACTATGAATCATTTCATAATTTAAAAAGCACCCTAAAACAGGATGCTTTTTATTATTTACAATAATTAAATTAACCTTTGGCTGCGCAAGTTGCAACGGTTAAATCACCAGCTTTGTCAACGTTACACTTAACAATTTTACCAGAATTATCATCATGGAAAACTACATAAGATTTTTTTTCTTGAAAGTTTTTACAACTTTTAAGATCGGTTACTTTCATACCATCATCAATATGACGATCGCCACATTTCATTTGTGTTTTATCAAAAGTAACTTCGGTAACTTTTTCTGCTGCAAAAGCAGGTAAAGCAATAGCACAAGCAGTAATAGCCAATAATAATTTTTTCATAAATATTTCCTCTGTAAATTAACATAAATAATAAGAGAGATTTGTCATATACCTCTCAAGAACTAGATTATATCGCAAATATGACAGGCTTACCAATACCCAATGTCGAAATAGACAAGCATCACGTCAATTTAATTTACAATTTAAATTCAGTTAACTTTGTTAAATCATAATTATGCTCACAGTAATGGCATTGTGCCGTTAATTTATCACCATTACTGCTTAATTTAAACCAAGATTTGTACTGATGTGATACACAACGGTGATTTGGACAGACAATAATTTCCTGAATAGACTCTGGCAAAGTCAGCTGGATTTTTTGTACCACTTCATAATTTTCAATCTCGCTATAAGTCGCACCATAGGCAAATACACTAACTTTATGTAATTGTTCAGCCGTTAAACGATAATTTTCAATTTTCACCAAATCTTTAAAGCCCATCCGTTGTGATGGTAAATTAAGCCCGATTCCTACGGGGAATTTACGCTCCAGTTTAAGTAATTTAATGATATACCAAGCATTTCCCTGTGGAATATGATCTAAGTTTACGCCATTGGCGATTGCGCCGATTTTTTTATTCATTGTTCGCTGCTCCAAAAATAATATCCAATAATGCCTGACGAATAAATAAGCCATTATGTGCTTGCTGGAAATAATAGGCATATGGTGTAGCATCAATTTCAGTCGGTAACTCTTCCAGCCGTGGTAGTGGGTGCATAATTCGCAAATTTGGGCGCGCACGCTGCAATAATTCCAGATTAATCCCATAAGAACAGTTAATCTCTGAGTTAAAACGCTCTTTTTGTAAACGAGTAAGATACAGGCAATCCAGCTTATCAATAACTTCATCAGCATTTGAATGGAATGAGTAACTAATTCCATGGCGTTTTAATTCCATCAGATTTTGGCTATCAATTCTTAGCTCTGGCGGCGCGATTAAAAATAAGCGCATTTTAAAGAGTTTACTCGCATCAATCAATGAATGAATCGTGCGGCTATATTTCAAATCTCCCATTAAACCCAGATTAATATCTTCGAGCTGTCCTTGACTATCCTGAATTGAAAATAAATCAAGTAAGGTTTGGGTTGGGTGCTGATTGGCACCATCTCCAGCATTAACTACCGGAATTGTCATAATCTCAGAAGCTAAACGCGCTGCACCATCGTTAGGATGACGCATAATCAGACCATCAGCATAACAATTAATCATCTTAAGCGTATCAATAAAGCTCTCGCCTTTATTCGCTTGGGAAGTAGCACTGCTATCGGCAAAACCAATTGTTTTGCCACCCAGATGTGCCACTGCTGATTCAAATGATAAGCGAGTTCGGGTTGATGCTTCAAAGAAACATGAAGCCAGTACCTTGCCCTCAAGTGTGTTCTTACGTAAACCATTTTTAAACTGCTTGGCATGTGCCAAAATGTCCAAAATATCTTGTTTAGACAAATCCTGTAATGCAACCAGACCTTGTTTTTGTAAGTTAACCATGATGAACCCCCGCTAATAATTCGCGATAAGACTGTACCGCAATCTCTTTGCCGTGAAATTCTGCTAAAGACTCAAGGAGAATTTCACTTAACTGAAAATTAGTTACCAATGGAATATGATAATCAATTGCCAGACGGCGAATTTTGAAACCATCGGAATTATCTTTATTATTAAAAGCATCACGCGGTAAATTAATAATCAAGCCCACCGATTTATTGATAATTGGCTGCTGAATATTTGGTTCAACCTGCTCTGAAATTTTAAAAACAAATTTGGACTGAATCCCGTTACTCACCAGCATATCATGAGTTGCTCCTGTTGCAACAAACTGCCAGCCCTGATCACTGAGGATTTTGACCAACGGCAATAACTTTTGTTTATACTTATCATCAACACTGAGTAAGATAACTTTCTTATCAACTCGTTGTCCAACTCCCAGCCACGACATATAAAAAGTTTGCAGCATATCATTACCGATACATGCCACTTCACCAGTTGAGGACATTTCCACCTGTGCCACTGGATCAGACCCCTTAAAGCGGTTATAAGAGAATACGGGGCTCTTCACACCAATGATACCACAGTCAAGAGTATTATATTTTTGGCTGATTTCTTGACCCAAAAATACTTTTGCCATTAACTCAACCAAATTTTGTCCAGTTACCTTGGAGATAAACGGGAATGAGCGCGAAGCACGTACATTACATTCAATAACTTTTAGCTCATTGTTTTTGGCAATAAACTGCATATTAAAAGGACCTGAAATATTTAACGCCTTAACAATTTTGCGCGCACTATCGCGGGCACGGGTTACAGTTTTTAGATACAAACGTTCTGGCGGGAAAACCAAAGTAGCATCTCCAGAATGTACCCCAGCATTCTCAATATGTTCACTGATTGAATCGATCACGATTTTACCATTTTGCGCGATTCCGTCAATTTCTAGCTCTTTGGCATTTTCAATAAACTGTGAAATCACTACTGGATGATCATTGGAAATCAATACCGCTTCATTAAGATAACTGGTAAGCGTTTTTTGATCCGATACTACTTTCATCGCCGCACCTGAGAGTACATAAGATGGACGAATCAGAACTGGTAAGCCAACTTCTGCAATAAACGCTTGGACTTCTTCACTACTTTTGGCATTAATCCAGCTTGGCTGATCAATATTCAACTCATTGAGCATTGAGGAGAATTTAGCCCGATCTTCAGCATTATCAATATCTAAAGGCGAAGTACCGACAATCGGGTAGCCTAAATTATGTAACGGTAAGGCTAGATTATTGGCAATTTGTCCGCCCACACTTACACAAACTCCAGCAACATGCTCAAAATCAAGAATATCACACACCCGCTCTAAGCTTAACGGTTCGAAGTACAAACGATCTGATTCATCATAATCAGTTGACACCGTTTCAGGATTTGAATTAATAATAATAACCTGTTTGCCATGAGCACGCATTTGTCGTGCCAAATTCACGGTACACCAGTCAAACTCAACTGAAGAACCAATTGAGTATGGACCAGAACCAATAATTACATAAACCTCATCTGCAGGTGCAATATCATCATAACGCCCATGATAAGTAGTATAGAGATAATTAGTCTGTGCCGCAAATTCCCCTGCCAGCGTATCAATTTGTTTTACCACTGGGCGAATACCATGCTCGTGACGTAAATTACGAATAGTTAATTCTGACTGTTCAGTCAATAATGCCAGCGTCTTATCACTAAAGCCAAACTGTTTCGCCGTGCGTAATAATTCAGGATTCAAATCTTGTTTAATTTGTACCGCGATTTGAGCAATTTGCTGAATCTGGGTTAAAAACCAATAATCAATCCGCGATAAAGTTGCAGCTTCTGCTAAATCACCACCGGCATAAAACCATTTATACAAGGCAAAAATCCGTCTATCGGTTGCGAACTCAATTTCACGGCGGAGATCTTGAATCGGCCAAATGTAATCATGTAGACCGGATGCGCCAATATTAAGCATTTGTACCGCTTTTTGTAGAGCTTCAGGGAAAGTCCGTCCAATCCCCATTACTTCGCCAACAGATTTCATCTCTGTGCCAATAGTACGTTCAGCCAAACGTAATTTATGCGTATCCCAGCGTGGAATCTTCACCACGACATAATCGAGTGCTGGCTCAAAGAATGCACTGGTTTTTTTGGTAACTTGATTGGTCAATTGATTTAGACTAAAACCCAAGCATAATTTAGCTGCGACAAATGCCAGCGGATAACCAGTTGCTTTGGATGCCAGCGCGGATGAACGCGACAGACGTGGATTCATTTCAATCACGCGATAATCACCATTAGCTGGATTCACCGAAAACTGAATATTACACTCGCCCACGATATTAAATATCTCGGCGCAACGCAGTGAAATATTACGTAGATTCTGATGTTCTTCATCATTTAGCGTTTGCGCTGGCGCAATTACAATACTTTCTCCGGTATGAATCCCCATCGGATCAAGGTTTTCCATATTACAAATCGTTAGGCTATTACCTTTTAAATCACGGACGATTTCATATTCAAATTCTTTCCAGCCTGTCAGATATTCTTCCAGCAATACTTGTGGTGCTCCGCTTAGTGCTTTGCTCGCTTTATCAATTAAATCAACTTCATCAAAGACTTTGCCTGAGCCTAATCCTCCCAGCGAAAATGCGGCACGTAGCATCAAAGGATAACCAAATTCCTGCCCAACTGCAATCGCTTCATCCACGGTAGTTGCTGATTTACTTTTCGGCGTTTTTACCTGATTTTTCTCAAGGTAATCACGGAAAATATCACGATCTTCGGTAGCTTCAATCGTTGTAATACTGGAACCTAAAATTGCGACATTATGCGCAGCCAACACCCCACTATGATGTAATTCCAAGCCAAGATTAAGTGCTGTTTGCCCGCCAAAACCAAGAGCAATATAATTAATCTGTTCTTTGGCAATAATCGGTGCTACAAACTCATGCTGCAGTGGCACAAAATAAATCTCATCCGCCATAGATTGATCAGTTTGTACCGTTGCAATATTAGGGTTAACTAAAATTACCCGGTAACCCTCTTCTTTAAAAGCTTTAATTGCCTGCGAACCAGAATAATCAAATTCACCAGCCTGACCGACGCGTAAACCACCCGAACCTAAAAGTAAAATATTTTTCATTATTGTACTGCTCCCGTTACAATTTGCTGATAGAATTGTTCAAATAAGTAAAAGGTATCTTGCGGACCACTGGATGCTTCAGGATGAAACTGTACCGCAGAAAATGGTTTAGTCTTGTGCTTAATCCCAGCTACGGTGTTATCATTCAAATGGCGAAATGTAACCTCCCAATCGCTTGGCAAGGTTGTATCATCAACCGCATAGCTATGATTTTGTGAAGTTAAATAACAACGATCACGCAAGAGATCAATACACGGCTGATTATGTCCACGATGTCCATATTTAAGCTTATAGGTATTCGCGCCAATAGCCAACGCCATTAATTGCGACCCTAAGCAGATTCCAAAAATGGGCTTGTTGCGGGCTAAAGCTTTGGATAACACCTCAACACTCTTTTGGCACTGTTTAGGATCACCAGGACCATTAGAGAGCATTACTCCATCATAATCCTCAGCACTATAATCATAATCAAAAGGTACGCGTTTTAAAGTTACGTCAAATTGCTCCAGACAACGGATAATATTTTCTTTTGCGCCGTAGTCTACTACAATTACTTTATATTTACCGTTACCGTGTACAGTTACTTCTTTAGGTGAAACTTGCTCAACCCAATTTATTGCCATACTATCATTAAAATCAACAGTTTGCTCGATGTCATAAACAATTGCACCGCTAAGCACACCATATTCACGGATAACTTTAGTTAATTCCCGGGTATCAACACCACAAATCAATGGCACTTGTTTTTGTTCCAACCATTGTAAAAAAGTTTGCTCACAAGAATGATGTGCGGGCTGATCAAAGAGTGTTTCACAAATAACCCCTTTAGCATGAATTTGCGCAGACTCCCAGCGGTGTCCATCAGACACACCATAATTCCCTAAAATCGGGAAGGTAAACGCTAAAATCTGTCCTGAATACGAAGGATCGGTTAACGTCTCCTCATAGCCAGTCATTCCAGTATTAAAGACCACTTCGCCAAAACTGGCAGCAGTTTGCCATAATGGTGCCAAGCCTTCAAAGACCCGTCCATTAGCTAATTTTAAATAGGCTTTTTGCATTGCTATCATATTATGCTCCGATTAATGCTTCAGCTTGCGCTTTATCCGCTGCTGAAATTTTGCCATGTTTAAGTAAAATTTCAAGTACTTGATATAAATCAATAATGCTATGTAATGCATACCCTTGTTCAGTTAAGCGTTCCTGACCACCTTGATTACGATTGATAAAACACACAATATCCCGTACTTTAAGTCCTGCGTCTTCTAACACTAGCGTAGTTTCACCAATACTCATTCCAGTAGTTACCACATCTTCAATCACCAGACAAGTATCACCAGCTTGATAATTACCCTCCAGAATTTTTTTCGTACCATATTCTTTGGCTTCTTTGCGCTTTAGGAGCATTGGGATTTGATGTGCATAGGCGATTCCACTCGCAAACGTGAGTGCTGAGTATGGTACGCCACAAATTGAATCATATGTCAGCCCCTGCATTTTGCTATAGATTAAATCGCAAAGTGTAGTAAAAACTTTAGGGTGTGAGATTGCAGTGCGGATATCGGCATAAACATAGGATTTTTTGCCGGATTTAAGGGTAAATTCACCAAATTTAATCATGTCCACAGCATACATATCTAAAATTAATTGTTCAAGCATCATAATTCCTTCTTAATTATTCTTGCAGGCAAAAAAAAACTCACTAAAAAATAGTGAGTTTTCAATAGCTAATAAGGTTATCTAAGGTAAATGCAGCGACCTTTACCACGTTGTTGTTCGGGCACAGAATATCTGAATTTGGTCGAATTGACATTGCATTTCCTCAAAAAAATTTGCGGATTATAGCATAAATTTGGATGCTATAGCAACCATTAAGTAAGATAATATTGGAATTAAAACAGACTAAACTTTATAGTGTTATAAAGAAAAATAACTACTATAAAATGGAGAAAACTTTGTTTGATATACCGAAGAAACCAAATGGTGGCCTGGGGCAGAATCGAACTGCCGACACAAGGATTTTCAATCCTCTGCT
>CAYIZV010000017.1:0-44073 GCA_964367915.1 uncultured Neisseria sp. | reverse complement strand
TTTAGATCAATTAATTAAAGAGCTTGATACCGATGATATTGATTTTGATTATTCAATAATTAATAAAGAAGCAGATGAACAGTTGTTATCAGTTGTGGTAGCTAAAAAAGAAAAAATTGAGGAATATCAGGCTATTATTCAAATGACTGGTATTCAGGTTGCAGCAATTGATGTTGAGCCCTTTGCGATACAATATTTATTAAAGTTACTGCTGAGTAGAAATAAAATTGATGGTAAAGTAATTTTGTTGGATTTGGGTGCAACTAAAATTAGAGCATTTGTCTTCGATGCTTGTGAATCCATTATATTTAATGAGATTATGGTTAATTATCTTCATATGTTTGAAGAAATATTTCTAAAATTAGATCAGAGAGTAAGGTTGCAAGATGTTGTAGATATCTATAGTCAGACCTTAGAGTTATTGAATAAACAACAAATAACTGATGATCAACTTGTCGAATTAATGTTGTCCGATATTGCAAAAATATTACAATTGGTTCGTTCCAATTTATTGGTTGAAAGAAAAATTTCTTTATCTCCAAATGTGCCGATTATCTTAATGGGCGGGAATACTGTTGTTCCTGGATTAATAGGAAAAATTATTAATTATACTAAATCAGATGTTAAATCGATAGCTAGCTTGTTTCAAGGTGGAAATTCTTATATTCCTGAAGCAGATTTATTGCGCATAATAACGGCGATTTCTCTCGCAACCTGGGGACAAAAAATTGACTAGAATTAATCTCTACAATTATCGAATTAAAGAAATTAATTTTGGTAAATTAAGGGTTTATTTTTTTCTTGGTATCGGTATTGTACTTTCATTATTTTTTAATTTTATTATTTATAGCTATTATGAAATTCACATCATACATCAAAATACTAGAAATGCCTTCCTAACTACAAATATCAATATGATAGATAATAAGTTAAAACCAATTAGAGAGTTTGATAAAAAAGTAGATTTAATTAGAAAACAAGTGCGCTTATTGCAAGTTGTTGAAGATAAGCGTGATGATACAGTGACTTTTTTTCAGCAGCTGGGCGAGGTGACTCCAGAACAAGTTTATTATAAGCAGATTACTTGGAATGGAATGATGTGTCAATTAACAGGAACTGCGGCGAGTCCTCTTTACCTTGCAAGCCTTTTGGATAAATTACGTGACAAAAAAGGAATATTCAATAATCCTGAGTTAGTTTCTAATAATTTAGGAGCAGACGGTAGTTATGATTTTATGATAACGGTTCAAATTAAACCTAATTTGGTAGCGGTTCCAGATGGCAAATCTTAATTTAGGTAAGTTGAAGCTAAAGCCCATTTATATGTGGCAAATAACAACACTAATTTCGTTTACTCTGGTGTTAATGCTGATATTGTCTTTTGTAATTTATAAGAACTATACTTATGAAAATAAAGATAAGTTATTTCAACTACAACAAGATGAACAAACTTTAAAAGATGATCTTATTCGTAAAGTTTCATTGTTAAATAGTATTGATTTATATAGAAAAAAAGAATCAGATTTAAATGATCTTTATGCCAAAGTTGGGCTGCAGTTTCCAACATCAGAAGAGCTTCCAAATGTCCTGATTCAGATTAATCAGGTCTCAGAAGACTCCGATTTTAAAATAAAAAACTTTACTCCTAAATCTGCCGCTGCAGTAAAAGAAGATTCATCAGCAGGAAAAAGTGATAAAATCAACTCAAGAGTGTATTCACTTAGTGCCAGTGGTACTTTTGATGATGCAATTAAATTTTTTTATCAAATTGCTAAAATCCCTCGGGTAATGGAGTTATCTAATTTTCAAATGTCTCGGATTGATGATGCTCAAATTAGTATTAGTTGTGACGTAACTATTTTTTATAGTGACTAAAGTGCTCAAAATAATTGTTATATTTATGTTTATGGTAACACAGGTGATGGCTGATACTAGCGACCTAGAGCAGTTTGTTCAAGATTTACGTGCAAAACCATCAACTAATATACCTCCAGCTTTACCTGAGTTCTCATTTAAGCCAGCTAACTATAAGATGATTGAATATGAGAATATTTTTAGTCAAGAGCGTTTGGATAAAAGAGAGTCGGATATTTTGCAAAGTTATAATTTAAATCAAGTACAGATGGTAGGATATCTAAAGTATGAAGGTAAGGATTATGTTTTTATTAAAACACCTTATGAAACTTTGAAACTAAAGGTTGGCGATAAGATAAAAGATGGTGAAGTTAGCTCAATTACACCTATTTCTGCACAAATTGATGAACCACAGATTGAAGACAAAAAAACCTTTATTAATAAAATAATGCTTAAATTAGATCAAAATAATCAGGCGAAAAAACAACCGAAGTTAGTCCAAAAATGAAAAAATATACACTTTTTTTTATGTTAATAAATGCTTATGCTGGCGCACTAACTTTGCAAAGCGTTAGCAATAATGTGGCAAACCAAAATCAAATTATTTCATTTAATTTTGATGCTGCAAGTAATGCTGTACCAAAGCTATTTGTGGCGGGGAATGATTTAATTGTCGATTTTAAAAATATTAGTACTGTAACTAATCAAAGTACGTATACGTTTGAAAGTGGTTTTGTCAGAGAAGTGGATTTAGTAACGGTTGGTAGTAGAACCAGAACAGTTATTGTTGGTGGTGCCAAATATAAATATCAGATTAATCAAAATGGAACCTTAATCAATATTAGCTTTACTAATAGTATTGGGCAAAGTCAGATTGGTCACGAAAATGTTGGTTTGATTGGATTACCCAAAAAATCCGCAGCTAACTATAATACTCAGATTAATGATATTAAGTTTACCCGAGATGATAATGGTGGAGGAGTTGTTGAAATTCCATATACTGGTGACAGTAAAATTGATGTGAAAGAAGAACGCTTAGGCGATAGTTTAAAATTAACTTTAAATGCAGTCGGATTTAATTCAAGTATAATTAAACGTATTGATACAACTGATTTTGATACACCGATTAAGTATATTGATACTAAATCAGGAAATAACAGGCTATTTTTAACTATTGTAAATCGTAAGCAGTGGGATTATGCATTATACCAATTGCAGAATAAATTAATTATTAATATTCGAAAAGTGACTGTATCAGATAGCTCAATTCCAACGCTTAGCGATAGTAAATCTGACAAGGTAACGTTTAACTTTCAAAATATTGATGTTCGCGCATTATTGCAGTTATTATCTGATTTTAGTGGTTATAATATTTTGGTTAGTGATAGCGTAACTGGTTCGATGTCAATTAAATTGAACAACGTACCTTGGGATCAAGCATTACAAATTATCTTAACCACTAAAGGGTTAGGAATGCGGCGCGATGGCAATGTTATTCGGATTGCTCCGGTTGGTGAATTGGATGCGATGAATAAATTACAGCAAGAGGGTCGAAAAACCCAAGAAGCAACAGAGCCATTGGACACTGCAACCATTCGTTTAAAATATTCTCAAGCAGCTACAATTCAATCAATGATTCAGCAAAAAGGATCTGGAAGTGCGGGTAGTTCTTCAGATAATAACGGAAGTGTTTCTACTGGTACTTCAACTGGTCCTGGTGGAAGTAGTACTACACTTGCACAAGGTAGTAATGCTAATTCGCTCTTATCTTCACGTGGAAGTATTTTAGTTGACACTCGAACCAATACCATTATTATTAACGATACTCCGTCTCATTTAAAAGATATTAGGGACTTGATTGATAAGATTGATATTCCAGTGAAACAAGTTTTGATTGAAGCTAGAATAGTTGAAGCGAATAGTAATTTTGAAAAAGATCTTGGTATGCGATTGCTACTTGCTGGAATTGGTGGTAGTTTGACTTATTCTAACACTTTGGAAAATGGTGTAACAATTAATCAAACTGGGATTAACGCGGTCAGTGCGAGTCCAGCAGGCTTTGTCAATCAAAATTTTGGAGTATCTGGTGGCGTCTATGTCAACCATCTTTGCGCCTAACAGTAACACCTTAATCGGGTTGGAAGTTGACGCTTTGGAATTGCAAAGTCAGGGTAGAACGATCTCTAGCCCTAAAGTTATGACCGCTAATTATCAGGCAGCAAACATTCAGCAAGGGGTGCAGATCCCGTATCAACAAGCAACTAGTGCGGGTAATACTAATGTGGCATTTGTTAATGCAACACTATCATTGCAGGTTACACCGCAAATTACTGATGATGGTTATGTTTTGCTGAATGTTCAGGTGCAAAAAGATAGTCCGAATACTAAATTACAAGTACAGGGAACGCCTTCGATTGATACCAACAGTGTTAATACTCAGGTGCGGGTGAAAGATGGATCGACAATTTTAGTTGGTGGTATTTATGTTGATGATCAACAAAAAATTGAAGAGCAGGTACCATTATTAGGGGATATTCCATATTTAGGCTGGTTGTTTAAATCACAATCAACCAAAACGGCTAAAAAGGAACTATTAATTTTTATAACTCCACGGATTATTTCGAGCAGTTTGGATAATGACAATTAAAAATATTATTATTGTAGGTATTACCGGGGTTGGTAAAACCACTATTGGCAAATTTTTGGCTGAAAGACTAGATAAGCAATTTATTGATCTTGATAAGTATATTGAGCAGACTTGTGGCGTTGATATTCCAACTATTTTTGAGTTGGAGGGTGAAAATGGTTTTCGTGATAGGGAAACTTTTGCTTTGAATCAGGTTATGACTGAGACCAATGATTACGTGCTTTCTTTGGGCGGTGGTTGTGTTATTCGCTCTGAGAATCGTCAGATTATAACCCGTCAGAAAAACCTAGTGGTACAATTGGTTGCTGATTTAGATATCATTGTTGAACGTTTATCACGTTCACCAAACAAACGTCCATTATTGGCTAATCAAAATCTTAAGCAAAAAATCGAATCACTTTTTGAAGAGCGACGCGAGTTTTATAAAATGGTTAGTGATGTTACTATTAATACAACCTTACTTAAACCTCATCAAGTAATTGAACAGGTTGAAAAACATTTGCATACTAATTAAAAAAAGACCGTAAGGTCTTTTTTTAATTAGTAGTGAAAGTTTTAATCGTATCAGCTAACGCTAAAGGTGCTTCAGTTTTAGCAATTACTTCTTCTACTGTAGTATTATCTGCGATTTCAAGTAATTTGAGTCCATCTGGAGTAACTTCTATCACTGCCAGTTCAGTTACAATTAAATCACAACACGCAACACCTGTGAGTGGCAGACTGCATTGTTTTAAAATTTTAGAGTTACCAGCTTTATCCGTATGAGTAGTTACTACTATCACCTTGCGTGAACCCGTTACCAAATCCATTGCGCCACCCATTCCTGGCACCATCTTACCTGGAATCATGTAATTAGCAATATTTCCATGTTGATCTACTTCTAGTGTTCCTAATACGGTACTATCTACGTGTCCACCGCGGATTAAACTAAAAGAAAATACTGAATCAAAGCACGCACCATGTGGAAGGATGGTAACTGAAGTACCACCAGCATTGGTGAAATTGCGATTATGCGGACCAGAAGCAATGTGTCCCATTCCAATCATGCCATTTTCAGACTGAAGAATAACCTCAACGCCTTCTGGCAAGTAATCAGCTACCATGGTCGGCAATCCGATTCCTAAGTTGACTAATTCGCCATCTTTTAATTCTAGCGCAACCCGTTTGGCAATAATTTGTTTTGCATCCATTTACATTTCCTCGATTTGAACAATATGATCAACTAATACACCATAGATAGTCACGGTTGACGGATCTACTTCACCCAGCTCATGTAGCTTATAAGTACCTAAAACTACTTTATCTGCAGCTAGCGCCATCAATGGATTGAAATTACGCGTCGTACCAATATTGACACCATTACCAAATTTATCGGCATAAGTAGCTTCAATGATGGCTAAATCAGCGGCAAGTGGAACTTCTAATAAATATTTTTTACCTTGTGACTCGATAACTTGTTTGCCTTCTTGAACCAAGGTTCCTAATCCAGTTTGGGTAAGTATTCCGCCCAATCCTGCGCCTTTAGCGCGAATCCGCTCGGCTAATGTACCTTGGGGTACTAAATCTACTTCCATTTCACCAGAATTCATTAATTTGGCTACTGTAGGGTTAAGACCAACATGCGAGGCAATTAGTTTTTTCACTTGACCATTGGCAATTAGTTTACCAATTCCACGCTCAGGGTAGCCGCCGTCGTTATTAATCAGAGTTAAGTTTTTCACACCTGATTCAACAACCACATTAATTAGCTGTTCTGGAGTTCCATCGGTCATGAAACCTCCGACCATAATCGTCATTCCATCTTTTAGTAACGCCTTGAATTCATCAAGGGTAGTTAATTTTGACTTTGGCATTCAAATCTCCTTTGTTTTGTTAATGACATATAGTATTCTACCACTTTTCATGAGTTAGATAGTGAGTAAAACCTTAGTAAATTAAAGAAATTTGTTAATCAATTAATTGGCTTAGTTTTATAAACTTTTCCAGAGAAATATTTTCTGCTCGTACCGTTGGCTCAATGCCACAAGATTGAATTTGTTCGGTACTCAATATATTTTTGAGGCTATTATTTATAGTTTTACGTCGTTGATTAAATGCCTGACTTACAACATAATTTAATTTTTGTTCATCAACTTCCTGCCAGTTATAATCATTGCGTGGCGTTAATGAAACGATTGCTGAATTAACTTTAGGTGCTGGATAAAAGCTTTCTGGTGCGACGTCCAATAAATGTTTGCATTTGTATTTATATTGCAACATTATTGATAATTTACCGTAGTCTTTATTATTCGGCGTGGCGCAAATTCGCTCAACAACTTCTTTTTGGAGCATAAAGGTCATATCCTGAATATTGCTAAAATTACTCAGATAAAACATAATTGGAGTTGAAATATTATAGGGGAGATTGCCTACTACGCGGATTTTTTGTCCACCTAGCGCAAAATCAAATTTTAAGGCGTCGCCTTCATGGATAGTGATTTGTTGTGGGGTAAAATTTTTCTTAAGAAAATCAATAATATCACGGTCTAATTCCACGACGTTAATATGTCCAAGACGTTCAATCAATGGTTTGGTTAGAGCTGCTAGACCGGGGCCAATTTCCACAATGGTTTGATCAGACTGTGGATTGATGCATTCAATGATTTGGTTAATGACGTAGTTATCTTGTAAGAAATTTTGTCCAAATCTTTTGCGGGGTATATGTTTCATGGGTGGTTCTTTTTAAAAATTGGCATGTCGTTAGGTATTAATTCGCGAGTAAGTAAATCAATTTTATTTGTAGATATAGCCTCATTCTTGTTTACGAAGTTCACTAGTCAATTGACCACTAAATCCCCAATCATCTAATTCGATTTCTTGTATTACGATATGGATATGTTCAGGCTTTTTTCCTAATACGTTAACCAAAGTTTGGGTAAATTCAGCAACAACTTGCTTTTTTTGCTGCACTGTAGCACCTTTAGTTATTTGTAAATTAATATATGGCATACAATTTTCTTTCAATAATTATTAAGTATTGCTAAATGAAGCTGCGATACCAATTCAACCTGCTCTTTGTCTTGCATTGACACGAATCTAAAATCTTGGTTGTATGATGGAGAAAAATTAGTTATTTATTGCTAAGGTTCGTGGCTATTATTTTACAGCTTCGGTTAAACATGCCTTTACGCGCTGAATTTCTAATTGCAACAGGTTATTTTTTCATCTTTTGATGTAAAAAAGCAGTAACTACGACATTGGATTGATCTTTTATCCAATATGAAATTATATATGGAAATTTTTGAACCACATATTCACGAAGCTCTGGAATTTCATCAACCATTCGCGCAATATAATTATTATTCCTAATAGTTTCTACTGCATCCTCGACCACCTGAATGAATTCTGTAGCAACGGCTTCATTAGCATTTTGCAGATACCAGTCAATATAATCTTCCAAATCGTTTAGCGCTTCAACTGACCACGTTATTTTGCAGTTTTGCATTTATTAAACACCCGCAACACATCGTTATCCGAAGCGATAATTTCATTTTGAGCTTGCTGTAATCCTAAACGCATTTTTTCCAGTTGCCAATTTCTTAATTCTTGTTTCTTACCTAATGAAGCCCAGTACATAATTTGCTGTGGAACTGTCCGATAATCTTTCTCCGCAAAATCTTTAGTTTCGCTGATAAATTCTTCTGGCAATCGAATTGAAACGAAGCTCATGGTAAACCCTCCTAAAAAACTTCATTTTAGATTGTACTGCATATTGCGACAATTTGCAAATTTAAGCGTCTATACCCAATCAGATTAATCATTTTTGGTCGTTGATTTACGCCTCATTTACTGGTAGTAAGTCGTCGTAAGTATTTCCAATCTGTTTGGGTATACAGCTAAAAAAGCTTTATTTACCATAGCCCAGATTCGGGGCTAGCCATTTTTCAGCTTCAGCCAAGCTCATTTCTTTACGTGCTGCATAATTCTCTACTTGATCTTGAGATAATTTACCAACCGCAAAATATTTAGACTCCGGATGGTTAAAATAAAAACCAGAGACGGCGCTAGCAGGATACATCGCATAGCTTTCGGTTAATATTGCTCCGGTATTGTTTTGTGCATCGAGCAATTGCCAGATTTTTCCTTTTTCGGTATGTTCCGGGCAGGCAGGATAACCAGGGGCAGGACGGATACCGCGATAGCGTTCATAAATCAAATCTTCGTTGGATAAGTTCTCACCTACGCCATAGCCACAAAATTCGCGCATTTTCTTATGGGCGCATTCTGCTTGAGCTTCGACTAGCCGATCGCCAAGGACTTTTGCCATGATTGCGTGATAGTCATCATCTTGTGCCTCGTAATGCTGGGCTAATTTCTCTACATTCTCCATCGTAACTACAAAAGCGCCCAGATAATCCATCCGTCCAGAGTCGCGCGGGGCGATATAGTCCGCCAATGAATAATTAATGGCTTTATCATTTTGCTGACGTAAGAAGCAGAAAGTTTCCAGTGGCGAACCATCAATATTATACAAGTAGACATCATCATTGTGGCTTTGTGCCTGCCACCAGCCAACAACTGCTTGTGGTGTAAATAATTGTTTGCGGATTATGTCGCCAAGCATTTTTTTGGCATCATTGTAAATTTTAAGGCATTCGCGACCATAGTCTTTATTATCCATGATTTTCGGGAACATGCCTTTAAAGCCCCATGCCCAGAATAATGGTGACCAATCAATATATTCGGCGATCTCCGCTAGCTCGAGTTTTAATTTATGCACACCAAGTTGCTGAGGCTGGGCGATTTCCAGAGTTGTCCAGTCGCTGGTAAATTTCTTGGCAAGTGCTTCGCCATAGCTAGGTAATTCTACCTTGCGTTGCATCGTGTAATGATCATCACGTAATTTGGCGTACTGAGCACGGACTTCTGCAACATAATTATCATAACTTAGTGGGTTAAGCAGCTTACTGCATACTTCTGCCACTAGCGATGCATCATTAACGTGGACTACTGGAGAGCTGTAATGTTGCATGATTTTAACTGCGGTATGTAGTTTGGATGTGGTTGCACCACCAATCAAGACTGGAATAGTAAAACCTTGTTCTTCGAACTGCTGCACGTTATAAATCATTTCATCTAAAGATGGGGTAATCAGTCCACTCATACCAATAAATGCTGCATTATGCTCACGGGCCGCGTCAATTATTTTTTGACAGCTCACCATTACGCCAAGATCCACTACGTCATAACCATTGCAACGTAAGACCAATGCCACAATATTTTTACCAATATCATGGACATCACCTTTAACTGTTGCCATAATGACAACTGGTTTGGTTTGGCTGGTTTGTTGTTCTGCGGCAATTGCTTCCATAAAAGGTTCAAGGTAAGCTACTGCACGTTTCATTACCCGTGCGGATTTTACGACTTGTGGCAGAAACATTTTGCCTTCGCCAAAGAGTTGACCAACAATTTTCATGCCATCCATTAGCGGTTGTTCAATCACATTGAGCGGTGTGCCGTATTTCTCTAGTGCCAGAGCTGTATCTTCAACAATATGAGCTTCAATACCTTTAATCAGTGCGTGACTAATGCGCTCTTCTAATTCCCATCCGCGCCAGGCATCAACTTGTTCGACGGTATTGGTTTGTCCTTTGTATTGTTCCGCTAGATCCAGTAGATCTTCGGTTGCTTTATCATCCAGATTGAGAATAACTCGTTCGCAGGCATCACGTAATGGCTTGTCAATTTCATCGTAAATTGAAAGCATTCCTGCATTAACAATTGCCATGTCAAAGCCAGCTTTAATAGCGTGATAAAGAAATACTGCATGCATTGCTTCACGGACGATATTATTGCCACGAAATGAGAATGATAAATTAGAAACACCGCCTGAAGTTAGCGCGCGTGGGCAGCATTGTTTGATTTCGCGTACTGCTTCAATAAAATTGATTCCATAGCTATTGTGTTCTTCGATTCCAGTCGCTACCGTCAGGATATTGACATCAAAGATGATATCTGCAGGGTTAAAGTCAATTTCCTCGGTGAGTAATTTATATGCCCGTTTGGCGATTGCAACCTTATCTTCTTTGCTCGCTGCCTGACCTTGTTCATCAAACGCCATAACCACCACTGCTGCGCCATAATTCTGAATAATTCGCGCCTGACGTAAAAACTCTTCCTCTCCGCCTTTAAGGGAGATAGAATTAACAATTCCTTTACCCTGAATACATTGCAAACCAGCTTCAATCACTTCAAATTTAGACGAGTCTATCATGATTGGTACACGGCTGATTTCTGGTTCACTGGCAACCAGATTGAGGAATTTAGTCATGCATTCAACGGCATCGAGCATTCCATCATCAAAATTGATATCAATCACATTTGCGCCATTTTCAACTTGTTGTTTGGCGATTTCGAGAGCTTCGCTAAAATTTCCTTCGCGAATCAGGCGGGCAAATTTTGGTGATCCTGCAACATTGCTTCGTTCACCAACCATGTAAAATTGAGGATTTTGGCTATTATCAATTAGTAGTGGTTCCAGACCAGACAAAAATGTTGCGCTAGTCGCTAAACTTGGGGCATGTGGCGTGATATCTTTGGTTTTGGCTACAATTGCAGCAATATGTTCTGGAGTAGTTCCACAGCAGCCCCCAATTATATTTAAAGAATTATGTTTGGCAATGTCATAAATGTATTCTGCCGTCATTGGTGGCGTTTCATCATAGCCAGTAGGCGCTAATGGGTTAGGTAAGCCTGCATTGGGGTAGCAGCTGATAAAGCAGTCACTGACTTTAGCTAGTGCTGTGATATAAGGTGCCATGTCTTTGGCGCCTAGGGCACAGTTAATCCCAACTGCCAGAGGTTTGGAATGAGCAATTGAGTACCAAAAAGCTTCAATCGTTTGCCCTGAAAGTGTTCGCCCGGATAAATCAGTAATTGTTACCGAAATAATCAATGGATACTTAGTATTAGTTTCAGCTTCAACTTGCCCAATTGCTGCCAGACAGGCTTTCATATTGAGGGTGTCAAAAGAGGTTTCAGGTAATAAAAGATCTGCTCCAGCATCGATTAGCGCTTTGGCTTGCTGATAGTAAACAGCTTTTAACTGTGCAAAGCTATGACTGCGATAAGCTGGGTTATTAACATCTGGTGAAATTGATAGAGTTACGTTAGTAGGACCAATTGAGCCAGCAACATAACATTTACGCTCAGGAAATTCTTGCATTACTTCGTTGCAAGCTTCTTTTGCCAGTTTGACCGCGGCAATATTCAGCTCCTCAACCAGATGTTCCAGTCCATAATCTTTTTGCGAGATGATATTTGCCGAAAAAGTATTGCTTTCAATTATATCACTACCAGCGAGTAAGTAGTTTTTATGAATTTCTTTGATAATATCTGGACGGGTTAACACTAATAAATCATTATTGCCTTTTAAATCCATTGAGTGATCGAGAAAGCGTTCACCACGAAAATCAGCTTCGTTAAGCTTATAATTTTGGATTACTGTTCCCATTGCTCCATCAAGGAACATGATGCGTTTGTGTAGTGTTTGTTGTAATTCATTGATTAATGGCGAATTTTGCATATATGTCTTTCAAATATCGTGGTCTAAAACTATTTATTCTTATTGTTTGTTATATTTTGCTATCAAGTTTTTAAAATCTACATCATCTAAATAATTTTTCCAATCTTCGTCTTTTAATACATTTTCGACTGAATAATCTAATTGCAGTGCTTTTTCCAGCCAGTTTAATGCTTCATTTTTATTTTTCATTAATGCATATGCGCAAGCTTTATTGAAATAAGCGCCTACATTTTTAGGGTCTAATTCTATTGCTTTATCATAGTCTTGAATCGCATTATCATATTGCTGTAATTTAAGCAGCATAACACCTCGACTATTGTAAAGCTCAACATTATTAGGATTTATCTTTATTGCTTTATCAAAATCACTTATTGCTTCTTCATTCTGTCCTAGCTTGGATTTAATCGTTCCTCGGTTAATGTAGGCATCTGGCTTATTTGGGTTTAACTCAATAGCTTGATTAAAATCTGATAGAGCCTTATTATATTGTTCTAATTTATTATATGTAACACCACGATTATTATATCCATCCGCATCATTTTTATCTAATTGAATAGCTTTATTATAATCTGAGATTGCACCAGCATAATCACCTAAGTCAGATTTTACGACACCACGATTATTATATGCGCCATAAAAATTCGGTTTTAATTCAATTACTTTATCGTAATCTCTAAGCGCACTTTTATTATTTTTCAGTTCTCTATTTACAATTGCACGATTAAAGTAGGCTGGATAATGTTTATTGTCCAATTCAATGGATTTATCATAATCTCTTATCGCATCATTATTAAGTCCCAGCTTAAACTTCGTTGCTCCACGATTACTATAAATTGGGGAATTTAATACTTCATCATTATTTAATTTAATTGCATTACTAAAATAAGTAATTGCGGCATAGTAATCTTGTTGGTTATGAGCATTTAGCCCTCTAATAAACCAATCTTGGGCGGTTAATTGACTTTCGGGTTTTTCTGATAATATCTCATTAATTCTCTCTATATCTTGTTTATTTTGCTCATTAACCTCTGTTGGTGGTTTTGCACGCATTTCTTCTTGATTCTTGGTTAATTTTTCTGATTTCTGATGATTGTCTTGAATTAACTTTGTTAGTGTATTGGCTTCTTGTGATTTACCCTCTATTTTCTTAATTTCTTTGTCTAATAGAGCTTGAGAATCTTTAATATTTTTATCTATCTTTCGATTAAGCAAAAAAGCTCCAATTGGTGCCAACAACCCGATTAAAGTCAGCCAGATAGCTAAAACATTAAGCCACCAACCAACGTAAACACTTTTATCATCCAATTGCTTGAATTTATCCGCCAACTTTTCATCCGTTCGTGCTTTTAAATCAGCAATATCAGCTTTATTGCTTTGTTCAACAGCAGTTAATTTATTGTTAACATTTGCTAACTTACTGTCAACCAGCTGTATCATCAAGTTATTATCGGTGCTGGATTTAGGCAAATTTGTATCTGGTTGCGCAAAACACAAATTTGTCATAAAAAACACCGCGATCCACAAATATTTTTTCATACTCACCTCAAAACCAAGCGCAACAATTTACTAGTACATTATTCATTGGGAAACTTTTCTAATTGACCGATCACATCCTGAGTATCATCAATTTTTTTGCTTAATATTGCTTGAACATCCAGTAATCCCTGATTATAAAAATGATAACCAATTTCTTGAGAAATAAAATCTAAGAGAAACTGCGCATCAAAACTACCAAGATCATAGTTCAAATCACGTGTAAAATACTGCTGGAGTTTTTGAGTCAAGAGCTCTTGTTGTGGTTTGTCAAATTTAACTATTTTTGTTATTTATGTAACTTTATTCCTGTGGTTATTTTTTGTTCTACGATTAAAATTCTTTCTTTTGGTATTTATAGAATATTGTTAATTACCAAGATTTTACACTATTCATAAACAGCGATATATAGCTAATTTATTATTCTAACGCTGAAATTACGGTAAAATAACTTCTAGGATTAAAATCATATACTATTTTTTAGGAAAACAACATGTTTGAGAATTCGTTCCAGCATTATTTGCTAGGGTTGATTGCTGTGGCAAATAATATCTCTGCATTGGCGCCATTTATCGCATTAACTTCAGGACTTGACAAGATTACGATCCGTCGATTAGTTGTTGTAAGTAGTTTCAGCGTATTTATAATCATGCTAATCTCAATGTTCTGTGGGACTATGCTATTGGAATTCTTTGGGATATCAATCAGTGCGTTTCAAATTGCTGGTGGGATTCTTTTATGTGGTACTGGTACTAGTATGCTAAATGCCAAAAGCTCCAATGATGTTAGTGGTAAACAAATAAAAGAATCAAATATCGAGTATTCAAAGTATGTCTCTGCAGCAATTGTTCCGGTTGCTCTACCGTTAACTGCAGGTGCAGGAACTATTTCTACCATAACGCTTTTTACAGAAATGGCAAGAAGAAGCCATACCATGCCTGAGTTATTTGTGGCAATTCTGACTATTACAGTTATTGTTTTTGTCTGCTTTTACTTTGCTAACAATTTAGTTAAAGTGCTAGGTGATATTGGCATGAGCGTATTGATTAAAGTTATGGGTTTATTCACTCTTGCGATTGGCGTTCAGTTTATAATTACTGGAGTTTCGACGATTTATAAGGGATTAATTGCAGCATAATCTTGGTTGTATCAGCCCATAATAAAACCCCAAAATCATATTTCACTGACTTTGGGGTTTTTTATTTTTATTGTGTGATAAAAAGTATGCTTTTATAAATGGTGAATTGCATCATGAGTATCAATCTGATGTATGTGCTCGGCTGCCAGTGGTGGAGTATTTGATTGACAGAGTGATTTATATTTTTTACCGCCAGTACGCTCGAGAAACTCGCTCTTGGCTGCAGCTAGAAATTCAGCATCAGCTATCAAATCCAATCCAATCAATGCCAATACTTCAGCCGCGCGCATCATTCCTTTTTGTCCGATGCTCATTCCATTACACGCCGTTGCTGCCCAAGTATGTGGTGCAAAACCTGATGGCCAGCAAGCAACGGCAAGACCCATGGTTGGTGTGATATAGCTGATATCTCCAACATCAGATGCGCCTCCCACCGGAATCCCCTTAGGGTCAGGTGTAATTACACTTGACAGCCCAACTTCATCATAACCTTCGGATTTTTGCATTTGTTTGGCAAACGTTTGTTCCTCATCTGTCCATTTTGGCGCGCCAAGTTGATTTAAATATTGCATAATCCGATCCGCCATTGCTTGATTCGGTAGAATATCGTAAGTTCCGGCTAAATCAGTTACTTTCTCAGTGGTTTGCGTTATTAATGCTGCGCCTTTAGCGATATCATTAATCCAGTTTACTTGTTTCATAACATTTTCTGCATCTGTACCGCGATACCCGAGATTTATTTTAGCATAGTCAGAAACTACATTTGAAGCACTTCCAGCCTTTTCTATCAGATAATGGACGCGTGCTTCTGGTATCAAATGCTCACGCATGGCATTAATTCCGTGCACAAATATTTCTGCGGCGTGAGCAGCACTGCGTCCTGCCCATGGAGCAAGCCCAGCATGACTTGTCTTGCCAAAGAATTCAATACGTAAAGAGCTTACCGCGGGCGTTTTTACATTAAATGGTGTAGTTTTATTTAATGGGTGCCAATGTAAGCAGGCATCAAGATCATCAAATGCCCCAGCTTTTGCCATAAAATTTTTACCAGTTATCAATTCTTCAGCTGGGCAACCAAAAACTTTTAGTGTGGCATTAATGTTATTTTTTTTAAGGTAATTTTTTAGAGCTACTGCGGCACAAATTGCCCCAGCACCGATTAAATTATGTCCACAGCCATGACCATTGGGGTTACCGTCTTTTCTAGGGGTTTTTTCAGTGGTGATTTCATTACCAAGACCAGGGAGTGCATCAAATTCTACGGTAATTCCAATTACAGGCTTACCACTGCCCCAAGTTGCAACCCATGCAAAATCAAGTCCACCGATACCATGATCGCTAATAACAAAATCATTATCTGCCAAATATTTTGCCTCGAGTCTCGAGCTTTCCTGTTCTTCAAGACTTAGCTCGCTTAGTGTCCAGACGTTATGAGCTAACTCCCAAATCTCTGTCTCCAAAGATTTAACTTCATTGATTAAATTAGTAGTCATTTCATTCATATAATTTCCTTTAATAAATCTATTGCTGATTTTGTTTTATTTGGATATCACAATATTCTCTGCTTTAAGGACTGTGTGCTATACTTGATATTATAACACTCTCATTATAGGTATATACTAAATATAAAACGCATCTTTTAATACAAATAGCTGACATATAGCTGGGTTATGTAACTATTCCCATTAGTATTAATCTCAGGCACTTGTTGGTAAGCATACACACTAAATAAGGTTAATCCTTTAATCTGAGGAATATTATACGTGACACCAAAATCATATTCCTGCGTACCATTCCATTCTGCGACGGTAGTATTAAATACTGTATATGCACTAGTAAAAGAAAGGCTGCCATTTAAAAAAGTAAAAGTTGGGTTTAATTTATAAGCAGAACCTGCCGTACCAAGATCTGCCAAACCCGACATATAAGGTGTAGAATAGAGTGGATCAGTGGCAAAACCATAAGTATAAGGAGTTACAATAGCACCATTACCATAAGCTGAGTTAGGTCCCCAGACACTATTGTAAGCAAGATTTAAACCAAACCAATCATAATTAAAGCCACCTTGGACACCGACAAAATTGCTTGAAATCTGTCCTAAATTATCATTAGTTAGTGCATTACTATTATTATTTAATTGATTATCCGTGCCAGCTTGTGCTGCAAGATTAAAAGATAATGCTTTAGTTGGTTGAAATTTAATACTATTATCTGCATATAACAAGGTTCCGTAGTTATTGAACTGATAGCCCCAGAGGCGTAGATTATATTGGTTATCCCATGCGGTATAATTTGCACCTAATGCTGCAGTTCCCGATGAATTAACCGATGGATTGTTATTGACAATTGAACCACCTAAATAATCATATCCTTTGTTATAGAAGGTATATGGTGTGAATCCTGTTTCACTGACAATCTGTGCACCATTAAATGTTAATGCTGTAAGTAGCCAGCCACCACCGGGATAAACATTAACTAAAATACCTTGATAATTTGTTCCTGGTGACATTACGTTTGGATAATAGTTTTCTGATAACCACGGGCTATTGTTAATCCCAATATAACCAGCGTCAATTTGAAAAATGTTGCTATATTGATATTCTAGATATGCCTCTGCTAATGTAACTTGTTGATTAGACGGTAGAAAAGGGGAGGAACTGGTATTATAACCGTTCATTTGATTCGCAAAATATGGATTCATGGCAGTGAATAGTCCACCGACAGAAAAGCCGGCAACATCACCAGTTTGCCCAAATAAATTTGCACCATAAGCATAGTTAGGATAACCTGCACCAGCTCCAGTGTATTGTGCTGAAGCACCAACTTGGACATTCCATGTTCCGTCGTCAAATAACCTCTCAGCAATGTTTTGATTAGCCATTTGGCTTTCATTTAGCGGTTTGGTTCCCCCACCACTTACTAATGTAGCATATGGATTTTGTATGTAATTATTTGGAGCAATATATTTGGCATTAGTATTTACAATAGCCGATTCATTTTCATCGGCAAATATTGACATAGTGATACTTGTGAACATTATACAGAACAATTTCTTCACTTAAGAATTCTCTTTATCTGGCGCGTGAAATCAAGCATTTAATTGCATCGGTAATGTATATTATTTCTATTGTTGCACACCACTGCTTACACAGTTGGCAATACTTCCATTATTACACGCAGTTACGGGATCTGAATTATATATTATTGATTGTGCCCAGTTGTAGTATGCTGAAATATTGGTTGAGGCATCAGGTAAGAAGCTATAAAAAGTTCCACAGACATCTGATGGTCCATAAGTATGTTCTGACAGTAATAACCAGCGTGAACCATTCCAGAATAAATCACCGCCACCAGAGTCACCTCCACAGATCAGCGAAGTATAACCATACTGTCCAAACGCTCCATTGTTATAGTAACTATTATAGAGGTAATGATATCCTGTAGTGTCTTGTTGCCAATATTGGTAGTTAGCCGTATAATACATTACGGCACAATTTGAACCAACGGTACAACTTGGAGGTGTATCTCCAATTGGCGTTTGTGTGTTAATTCCATAACCAATTGATAAGACTGGTGCCATGCTGTAAGTTTGCGGATATTGTGTGGCTGGTACAATTTGTGGGTAAGATTCGGGATCGGCATATTGACCAACTATTTGAATAATGGCAATATCATTTCCTTGTCCTCCACTAGCGCCTTCTTGTGGAGTAAAATTTTGACACTCACCACCTGTGGCAAATGTTCCATTGTAACAGTAGTCCTGCCGTAAATATAGCGCTTTAACATCATAGTTAGCATCCCAGTTATGTAAACTGGAACCAACACCATGATAGACTGCTATATCACTAGCAGCCATCAAATCATTACGGTTTAAAATTGTGGGCGAAGTTTTGGAAGTAACAAAACAATGTGCTGCACTAATTAAAAAGGTAGTGTTACTTTGCGAATCATAATATACTGGAGTAGCCGAACAAATTGAGTGCTTAAGACGAACCAGCGCACTCAAATTGGCAATAGAAGACTCACTATTACTACCATAAGCAATTTGAAACGCAGGTAGATTATTTGGCCAAAATGAACTGGGGTAAGGTTGGTTCAGACCTACAGGCTGTCCCAACTCACTGTAAAGAGTACCCAAATAATTACCTATTGAAGGATTTGACGAGGGCGGCGTCGGATCATTTTGAAAGCCACTATTATTACTTCCACCGCTACCACAAGCAATCAAGCAAAGTGAGCCAATTAATCCAAACGCCACGTTTTTCATACTTATCCCTACTGCCGCACATTTAACTCTAAAGAATGTTACTGTCCATTTGTTACGCAGTTACTAATTGCACCGCTATTACAGTTAGCTACAGGGCTAGGATTAGTAATTACCGATTGAATCCAACTATAATATGAAGAAACATTGGTAGCTCCATTTGGTAAGTAACTATAGAAAGTTCCACATACACCACCAGGACCGTAGGTATGTTCGGATAAGAGAATCCATTTACTACCCGTCCAGAATAAATCACCACCACCAGAGTCGCCGCCACAAATTAAAGACGTATAACCTTGTTGACTAAAGCCTCCATTATTGTAATAACTATTGTAGAGGTAATGATATCCTGTTGCATCTTGTTGCCAGTACTGGTAATTGGCAGTATAAAACATTACAGCACAATTAACACCCTCGGTACACCCTGGTGGCAGATTGCCATTAGGTACTTGCGTATTAAAGCCATAACCAATAGATAAGATAGGTGCCATTGTGTATGTTTGTGGGTATTGGCTTGCGGGTACTACTTGCGGGTATGATTCTGGGTCAGCATATTGACCTTTAACCTGAATAATTGAGATGTCATTTCCTTGCCCATTAGCTGCACCATAGTTTGGTGAGAAGTTAGGGCATTCACCGCCGCTTGAGAACGTGCCATTGTAACAATAATCTTGTCGTAAGTAAACCGCAACAACTGGGTATGTGCCCACCCAACCTTTTGCTTGACTAACTCCGTTGTAAACAGTCAGTTTTGAGGTAGGTAATAAATCACTGCTTGATACAGTAGTTGGCGAATTTTTTGACTGTACAAAACAATGAGCGGCACCAATTAAAAAGGTTGTGTTGCTATTTGCATCATAAGAAACAGGAGTTGCTGAACACAGTGCTCCATCCATATTAACATAAGCAGCCAAATTGGCAATTTGTGATTCGTTATTATTACCATATGCGATTTGTAGGTTATTTGGCCAAAACGAACTAGGATAGCTCTGAGTTAGACCAGTTGGTTGACCTAATGATGAATATGGCACACCATTATAGCTACCGCTTGGTGGAGTAGGTGATGGAGGTGTTGGATCATCTAAAAAATTAGGATTTGGAGTGGGTGCAGGAGTCGAGCCACCGCTACTGCCGCCACCACCACAAGCAGCTAAAGCAAACAAACATACAACCCCAATTAGTCTTTTTTTCATGAATTATCCTCTGTATAAAAAAATAGGTATGCTATATTATACACATACCTACTTATAAGTTAAGTAAATTTACAGTAAATTATTTACGTTTTGCCAGTTCTACATAATCTCTGGCAGTATAGCCAGTATAAAGCTGACGTGGACGACCAATTTTGAAATCTGGGTCTTCGATCATTTCTTGCCATTGTGCTAACCAACCAACTGTTCTTGCCAAAGCAAAAACTGTAGTAAACATCTCAGTTGGAATACCTATTGCATGTTGAATGATACCTGAATAGAAATCAACATTTGGATAAAGTTTTTTCTCAATAAAATATGAGTCTTCCAGTGCGATTTTTTCCAACTTCATAGCTAACTTGAATAGTTTATCGTCACGTTTACCTAATGCATCTAAAACCTCATTACAAGTTTTACGCATAATGCTAGCACGTGGATCCATGTTTTTATATACACGGTGACCAAAGCCCATTAGACGATATTTCTTGTCTTTCACACCTTTCATAAAGGCATCAACGCGCGATTCGTCACCGATTTCATTTAGCATCTTAAGTACCGCTTCATTCGCGCCACCATGTGCAGGACCCCATAAACAAGAGATACCAGCAGAAATTGCCGCAAATGGATGTGTTCCTGAGCTACCAGCTAAACGAACAGTTGAAGTCGATGCATTTTGTTCATGATCAGCATGCAACAATAAAATACGATCAAATGCTTTAGCGATTACTGGGTTTGGAGTATACGCTTCACATGGCGTAGCAAACATCATGTATAAGAAATTAGATGAATAGTCCAAATCATTACGAGGGTACATAAATGGTAAACCTTGATTATAGCGGTAACACATAGCTACAATCGTTGGCATTTTAGCGATTAAACGATGAATACCGATTTTACGGTGTTCCGCGTTTTTAAAATCAAAATCTTCTGGATAAAATGCAGCCATTGCGCTAATTGCACCAGCCAGCACCGCCATTGGGTGTGAATCCCGGCGAAAACCTTTAAAGAAACTTAAAAATTGATCATGAACCATATTGTGGCGCAAGATTGCGTTTTCAAATTCAGCTTTTTGTGCTTTATTTGGTAATTCACCAGATAATAGCAAATATGCACCTTCAAGATGAGTAGAGTGCTCAGCTAGTTGCTCGATTGGGTATCCACGATAGAACAACTGTCCTTTATCTCCATCAATATAAGTAATTTTAGATTCACATGCAGCCGTTGCTAAAAATGCGGGATCATAACTCCACATTCCAGATTTACCAAAAGTTCTAAAATCAACTACGTTTTGACCAATCGTTGCTTCATAAATTGGATATTCAACTACTTGTCCGTTGCCAAAATCAACTTTCACTGATTTTGCGTTTACTGCTTGTTGCGTTTCAGTCATGTTCCATTTCCTTATAAAAATTTTGTTGGGCAATTTTGTTAACTAAATTTTGTAATTCAGGGTCTGCTAACTCCCCTTTACCTTGAAAGAGCAACAGCAAGTCAGCATCATCCAGTGTGATCAAATGCTGATATGCAAGCAATTCCATTTCATTTAGCTTGGCAAAATTGCCACCATTAATAAAGCGCTCGAAATACAGGTCTAACTCCAACATCGAACGTCTTGAGCGCCATTTTAACTTCTCTACTGCTACATAATCCATAGCGTTATACCATCATCCAAAATGCGTCAGATAAACTTTACACCATCCGGGAAATCATCATTTCCTTGATTTTACCAATTGCTTTAGTCGGATTCAAATGTTTAGGGCACACGTCAACACAATTCATAATTGTATGGCAGCGGAACAAACGATAAGGATCGTTTAAATCGTTTAAACGTTCATTGGTTGCCTGATCGCGGCTATCTGCCAAGAAGCGATAAGCGTGTAACAATGCCGCTGGGCCTAAAAATTTGTCCGGATTCCACCAAAACGACGGACAAGAAGTTGAACAACATGCGCATAAAATACACTCAATTACACCGTCTAGTTCTTTACGATCTTCTGGCGATTGCAAGCGCTCGTTTTCTGGCATTGGTTGTTCATCAATCACATAAGGTTTAATCGAATGATATTGATGGAAAAACTGCGTCATATCAACGATTAAATCACGAATAACTGGTAAACCAGGAATAGGATTTAGTACCACTGGCTCTTTTAGGCTATCTAAGTCAGTCAGACAGGCTAAACCATTACGTCCATTGATATTCATTGCATCCGAACCACAAACACCTTCGCGGCATGAGCGGCGGAATGAAACAGAATCATCCAGTTCTTCTTTAAGTTTTACCAAAGCATTAAGTAATTTTTTATCGTGCTCACCTAACTCTACCTCATAATCTTGATAATAAGGTTTTGCATCAGTATCAGGGTTATAACGATAAATTGAGAATTTCATTTTTTTTGCCATTTGCTGCTCCTAGTAAACACGTTTTGCCGGTGGAATGTAATCCACAGACAATGGCTTAGTATGCACTTCTTTATATTCCAAACGGTTGTCCTTACTGTAATATAAAGTATGTTTCATCCATTTTTCATCGTTACGATCCGGATAATCTTCACGAGCATGAGCCCCACGTGATTCTGTTCTTTCACGAGCTGCAACCATAGTTGCGACCGCTACTTCAATCGTATTTAAAAACTCTAATGCTTCAACCCGCGCGGTATTAAATACTTTTGATTTATCGTCAATGTATAAATTTTGTGTGCGTTTGTAAACATCCAGAATATTTGCTACACCCTCATCAAGAACTTTTTGCGTTCTGAACACTGAAGCGTGTTGTTGCATACAAACTTGCATATCGCGACGTACATCAGCCAATTTTTCACCGCTAGTTGCAGCTTCAAGTTTTGCCAGACGTGCAAGAGTAAACTCTGCTGCATTTTCTGGTAGTTCTTTGGCTTCATCCATTGTTTTTACATACTCAATCACGCTATTACCAGCTGATTTACCAAATACCACCAAATCCAATAATGAGTTAGTACCCAGACGATTTGCTCCGTGTACGGAAGCACAAGCACATTCACCTGCGGCATAGAAGCCTTTGACTACTTTCTCATCCACGCCATCGATTACTTCACCACGATAATTAGTCGGGATACCACCCATCATATAATGGCAAGTTGGCACTACTGGAATCGGTTGTTTCACTGGGTCAATACCCAAGAATTGAATTGAAATCTCACGGATACCCGGTAAACGTTGATCAATTACTTCCGCACCAAGATGATCTAATTTTAGCAATACATGATCTTTGCCTGCGCCACAGCCGCGACCTTCGTTGATTTCAACTTGCATCGCACGCGATACCACATCACGAGAAGCCAAATCTTTAGCGGTTGGTGCATAACGTTCCATGAAGCGCTCACCATTCGCATTAAGCAAATATCCACCTTCACCACGAACACCCTCAGTAATCAAAACGCCTGCGCCATAAAGTCCGGTTGGATGGAATTGCCAAAACTCAATGTCTTCAACAGGTAATCCAGCGCGTAATGCCATTCCGACACCATCACCTGTATTAATGAAGGCATTAGTTGAGGCTTGATAAATTCGTCCAGATCCACCTGTTGCAAAAAGCACAGCTTTAGCATGAATAATGTAAACTTGACCAGTTTCCATCTCTAATGCCGTAACCCCAACTACGTCACCGTCTTTATCGCGAATTAGATCCAGTGCCATCCACTCCACAAAGAAATGTGTTTGCGCTTTTACATTACGTTGGTATAAGGCGTGAAGCATAGCATGCCCGGTACGATCAGCAACCGCACAGGCGCGACGAACTGGTTTTTTACCAAATTCTGCCATATGTCCACCAAATGGACGTTGATAAATTTTACCATTTTCTAAACGGTCAAATGGCATACCATAGTGCTCTAACTCAGCAACTGCTTCAGTCGCTTGTTTGCACATAAACTCAATTGAATCCTGATCACCAAGCCAATCTGCACCTTTCACTGTATCGTACATATGCCAATGCCAGTTATCTTCTTCAGAATTACCAAAAGAAGCGGAAATTCCACCTTGTGCAGCTGCAGTGTGTGAGCGAGTAGGAAATACTTTAGATAATACTACCGTTTTTACACCAGCTTCAGAAAGCTGTAATGCAGCACGTAAACCCGCGCCACCACCGCCGACTACCACGGCATCAAATTTTAATATTGGAAGACTCATTAGTTAATCCCTTTTCTTATGACCACAAAATTCGTGCTGAATAGATCAAACAACCCACTAACCATAAAATGGTTCCAGTGTGAAGAATAATCCGTGCGCCTGTTGATTTTACATAATCCAGCCACACATCGCGCATTCCAATCCATCCATGGATCACCACAGCAATAAAAGTTAGTTGCGCAAAGATTTTTACAAAAGTAAAGCTGAAAAACTGTTGCCAGCTGATAAAATGAGCATCAATAACTTCGTTGGCTAAAAACATAAAGACAAAAACTTCAATAATTGCGATTGCCATGATTACCGCGGTAACCCGTTGCTGTAACCAGCCGTTAATTCCGTGTCCGGCACTTAGTGATTTACGTTTTACCATATTAAAGCTCCTAACGCAATAGTTAACAGTATGCTAACGACCATAACCCAACGTGCAGAACGTTGTGCTGATACACGATCAATTCCTTTATGCATATCCAATAAAACAAAGCGAATACCTGCACACATATGATGCATGATAGCCCAAATTAATATAGTATAAATAACTTTCATAATTGGTAAAGACGCGATTGCGTAGCAACTTGAATAAAATTCGGCATTGGTTAGTGATTTGTGAAAAAGACTAAGAATGAAAGGTAGCGCTACAAACATCAGAACGCCGGATGCCCGATGTAAAATAGAAACCTTAGCGGTAATCGACATTTTTGAACCTAGTTTAGGGATGTTCAAATAAATCGGGCGCTTTTGTTGTTTATCCATATAAACCTCTGAAAACGTGAGTTAAATAATTACCAGCTCACTAAAACTGTGATCGGGTAACTACCAAAATTGCCCTAATTTTATCATATAGTAATGTAGGCTTAGTTATTAAATGCTGCGGCACAACAAAAATGTCTATATTGACCATATTAGTACTGTTAGTTCTAGGGTTAGTGAATCAAATTACTAATTGTTGCATTCAGGAGCAAAATATGTTTAACTGAAGATTTAACTTAATTAATTTGATTCGTTTAAAAGTAATTACCTAATAGACAACTGATTTATAATAGATGACTTAATTTAACAGAAAGTCTTTTATGTTATACGTTTGCGCTACCCCGATTGGAAATTTAGCTGATATTACTCTACGCGCTCTGGAAGTTCTCAAGAATGCAGATATAATATTATGTGAAGATACACGCAATAGCCAAAAATTACTTAGCCATCACGGAATCATCAATAAAAAACTGGTAGCGTTTCATGAACATAATGAAAATGAAGTTAGCCAGAATGTTTTGCAATGGTTGGAGCAAAATTTAACCATAGTACAAATCAGCGATGCCGGAACTCCCGGGATTTCAGATCCTGGTGCGCGATTATGTAATATTTTGTCATCTCATGATATTTATCCGCACCCGCTGCCCGGTGCTTGTGCTTACATTACATTACTCTCTGTAAGTGGTACGGTTAACACTCCCAGTTTGTTTTTTGGCTTCTTACCTAGTAAAACCTCACAACGGCAAAAACAGTTAGCTCTGTGGCAGGAGGTGGATTATGCGGTAGCTCTTTATGAATCACCACATCGAATTTGTGATTGCCTAAAAGATATAATCCAAGTTCTTGGTGATGATCGGATGTTGGTGATGGGGCGAGAGCTTACCAAACAATTTGAAACCATTCGTAAATGTAGCGCAGGTGAATTGTTGCAATTTGTAGAAAATGATCATAATCAGCAACGTGGTGAGTTTGTGATTTTGATATTACCCCGTATTAAAGAGCAAGCTTTGGCCTCGGATGAATTGAGCACAGAGCAAAAATCTACAGTTGTACTGCTGGCAACTGAATTGCCCGCCAAGAAAGCGGTTAATTTAACCCATAAATTATGTGGTGGAAATAAAGATACCTTGTATAATTATCTGCTAATGCTAAAGGATTAATTTAACTGATAACTTACTACCAAGAACCACGGTTATTTTATTATTCAATTAGCTAAAAACTCACTTAATTTCTTAAAAAGGTAGTCCTGTATGCCTCATTCTGCCAAGCATCCTAATGGGTTATATTTTTTGTTCTTTACTGAAATGTGGGAACGCTTCAGTTTCTATGGCATAACGGGCATTTTGGTTTTATACTTATCCAAAGGATTGAGTGTTCCAGAAAGTGAAGCCGGTTTAGTTTCTGGTGCGTATATGGCTTTTACTTTTCTAGCACCAATTTTAGGTGGCTGGGTTGCAGATAAACTAATTGGTTATGTTTGGGCAGTGACAATCGGTGGAATCCTGATTTTGGCAGGAAATGTTGTTTTATCTCTACCACTAGATTTAAATGCAGTCTATCTTGGTTTGGCAATAGTTGCTATTGGTACAGGATTTCTCAAATCAACAGTTTCGGTATTGGTCGGACAACTTTACCAACCTAGTGATGTGCGCCGTGATAGTGCATATACTCTGTTTTATATGGGGATTAATCTTGGTTCAATTTTGGCCGGACTTATCATTGCTTATGTAGCCGAAATGATTAACTGGCATTACGGTTTTGCACTTGCGGCAATCGGAATGGCAATCGGACTCTGCATCTTTGGTTATGGTTATAAAAAAGGTTATTATTCCGAAAAATCAAATATTATCAAATCCGCTAATTTACGCCGGAGAATAGGACTATTTAGTGGGGCAATTTGGTTGATTATCGGTTCAATTGCAAGTATTGCCATAATTTTTGTGTTACTTAGTGACCCAGGGAATACCAAAATTGTAATTACTGCAATTAGTTTTGGTTTGCTGTTTTATATTGCCTTTTTGGCAGTTAGAAGTCATACCTCAACAGAACGTAATCAATTGTTATCTATATTGGTATTTATTATTACCGCTGTGTTTTTTTGGTCACTCTATAAACAAATGTTCAACTCATTAGCGTTATTTATTGACAAAGATATTCAGCGCTCCGTAATGGGGATTACTGTTCCTACTAGTATGTTTGTATTAGTCCCAAATGCGGCATTTATCATAATTCTGGCTTCGATTTTTGCAAAAATTTGGATTGTACTTGATCGTAAAGGCAAAAGCCCATCTTCGCCAGCAAAATTCCTGATGGGGTTATTCTTCTCCTTGGCTTCTTTTTCCACTTTAGCGTTAAGTGCGTATCTGACATACACTACGGGCACTAAAAGCTCAATGTTATGGCCACTCGCCGGCATTTTCTTGTTAACCTGTGCCGAACTATGTATTTCGCCGGTCGGGTTATCCATTGTCAGTAAAATGTCGCCACCACGCCTATCTGGATTTTTAATGGGCGCATGGTTTTTAGCTAGTTCAATTGGTTCTTATGTGTCAGGTTTATTATCAAGTTTAGTGAAGATTCCCAAGGGAGAGATTGCGGTAACTGTTAGCGCGCAAGCTTATTTTGGATTATTTTATCGCTGCTGTATCGGGATGGCAATCGTGATTGGTATCTTTATTTTATTTTTACCAGTTATTAAGCGCCTTACTGGAGAGCGTTGATTTAATTGTGGCTCACTTTATAATTGGGTGAGCCATAATTTATACGCTTAGTGATTAAGGAATTTATTGATTTCCTGATAAGTTTTATTACATTCTTCAGTACATAGATTTTCCAGCATTAAATAAGCATGGATCACACCATCAACCTGCATTAATTCGGCATTTACGCCGATGTTAACAACATTGTTATAATATGCTACGCCCTCGTCGTGTAATGGATCATATGCTGCAGTGATGACCATTGTAGCAGGCATCGAGCTATAAAATTCACCATATAATGGTGATACGGATTTGCGATCTTCATTGTTTTGCAGATAATTTTCAACATACCACGCAACTTTAGCTTTATCCAATAAATATCCTTCAGCTAGTTTATCCATACTTGGTGAAGTTAGTGTATAGTCAAGCGATGGGTAAATTAACACTTGTTTGGTGATCTGTTCGATTGCTACAAATTCTTTGTCCATAACAATAGAGGCACAGACTGCAGCGCCGCCGCTGTCACCAATAATACTGAGTTTGCGGTCACGATATTTAATTTTCCGCTCATTTAAAATAGCAAAAATTCCACGAATGGCAACTTTACTATCTTCAATTCCAGTAGGATAAGGAAATTCTGGAGCTAAACGATAATCTATTGACACAATAATATGATTAGTTGTTTTAGCTAATTTACGGACAATATTATCATAGACCGTGATGCTGCCACACATATGTCCACCACCATGAATAAACGCAGCTACGGGCAAGGGTTTGCTTAAATCAGGAATATAAATTCGGATTGGCACTGGATACCTGCCATTGAGAACGACATCATCAACCGCAAACACAGTTTGGTCAAAACTGGTCATATAAATTCTGGTTAGATTTGCCAGTCCTTCGCGAGTATTGGTTTGATTTTGCTTAAAGCCTATTTCTGCCAGTTTCGCTTTTATTATCGTTAACTGATCTAAAAACTCCTGAATTTTGGGTAGTACCGCCATTTTTACTCTCCTAAAGTTAGTATCTGTGAGCTATTTTAACAAATTTCCCTTAGAAACATAATGATATTTATGGGATAAATGACAATGGGTTTGAGGCTGCTTTAAGTATGGTATGGTACAATATTGCAATATTAATGAACAATATACATCATATGAAAAAAATTCTTAGTGCTATATGCATATCACTTGCAAGCTATTCGTTTGCGGTTTCCCCTGACTATAACCAAATTTTTGCGGGTAAAAATGCTTGCTTCATTCTCTATGATGCGCAAAACCATAAGATGGTCGAAGAATATAATCCAACGCGTTGCAATCAGAGAATCCCACCCAACTCGACTTTTAAAGTTCCGCTATCACTGATGGCATTTGACAAAGGGGTAATTACTGAAAGCACGGTGTTTAAATGGGATGGTAAACAACGCTGGATGGAGAGCTGGAATCAAAATCAAACTCCGCGCAGTTGGGAACAATATTCAGTTTTGTGGGTCTCGCAACAGTTAACTCCACAAATTGGTATGAAAGCAATTAAGAGTTACTTAGCAGATTTTAAATACGGCAATCAGGATTTTAGTGGTGATAGTGGTAAAAATAATGGCTTAACTAATGCCTGGCTAAGTGGCAGTCTTAAAATTTCGGCGTTGGAACAACTGCATTTTTTAGAAAATATGCAAAATTATCAATTAAATATCAGCCATAGCGCGATTGACAATACCATGCATAATATCTATCTGGGTAAAATTGATGGTGGCTGGGATTTGTACGGTAAGACTGGCAGTGGCTCACGTAAATATTTGAAGAGTCCTAATGCTAGCCAGCTGCGTGATGGTTATTTTATTGGCTATCTCAAAAAAGATAAACAGAGTTATATTATTGTAACTAATCTATCTGATATTAAACCACCAGCAGCACAAGATAAAGAATTTGGTGGTCCACTGGCAAAAGCAGCGAGCCTGCAAATTATTCAACAATTACAATTAAAAGCGAAATAAAATCATGTACACTCCCAAAAATTCAGAAGAAGCCAATTTACATTTAGCGGTGTTGATTGATGCGGATAATGCGCAAGCATCGGTAATTGAAGCCTTGCTGGCGGATGTGGCACGCTATGGTGAAGCAACGGTTAAACGAATTTATGGTGATTTTACCTCTACCCATAGCTCGCAGTGGAAAAGCGTACTCAATAAATTCGCGATTAAACCCGTGCAACAATTTGCTTATACCCGTGGTAAAAATGCTACCGACAGCACGATGATTATTGATGCAATGGATTTGCTCTATACCAAACGATTTGACGGATTTTGTATCGTCTCCAGTGATAGTGATTTTACTGGGTTGGCAATGCGCATTCGCGAAGAAGGTTTGTGGGTTTATGGTTTTGGTGAAGAGAAAACTCCTGCTTCATTTCGTAATGCTTGTCATAAATTTATTCGTACCGAAAATTTACGCTTGGACAATAAGAGCGATGATGATGTCTTAAATGTAGAAACAGCACATGACGATGCAGTCGTAGGTAAAAGTACCCAAAATGATGATAAAGATGCACCTAAAAAACGCTTTCCATTAAAATTGGCAGCCAAAGCTGTTGAAGAAGCAAGTAGCGACGATGGCTGGGCAAATTTAGCTGCGTTTGGTTCGTACCTGAATCGGGTACAGCCTGACTTTGACCCGCGTGATTATGGTTATGAAAAGCTTAGTGCATTGGTGAAAGCGCGCAAAAATATCTTTGAGATTGAAGAACGTGTTTTGCCAACTTCAGGTAAGAAACATTTGTATTTACGTATGAAAACAAAAAAATAATTTATCAGCTTTTAAACTTATCGGAGATTATAAATGTCAAGATTAGATTTTAATGTGAAAGAAAAGATAGTGGCATTGTCAGGTGCTTGTTTCTGGTATTGGGATAGTTTCTATAGTTTTTTGAATAGTTGTAAAGTTCCACAGTCATTACAAGATAGGTATCCTAGAGGTTCTTATAAAAAACCTAGTGTCGTGAGAAATATTATCAATGATTTAGAAATTGCAAATAATGAAGTAGTTTTGAAAAACATTGTTTCAGAGTTTTATAAATTAAAAATATCTGCATTAAATCAAGATAATATTGATATTGCAAAAGTGCGTGAGTTATTAGCCGAATTTAAGGACTTAATTGGCAATGACCCAATTGAAGAAGAGATAAAAAGACAACAATTAGAGAAGAAAAAACAAGACCATTTAAAAAAGATTCATATAAATAAATCATTTCAAGATAAATTGCAAGAACTTAATCAAAAATTCTTATTACTGCATACCCATGATAATCATCAAAAAAGGGGGTTTGAATTAGAGATTCTCATCGCTGAGTTATTAAGAGTCAATGAATTTGATTTTATTAAATCATACAAAACAGATAGCGAACAAATTGATGGTTATTTGAAATTTGAGGGCTTTGATTATTTATTAGAAATGAAATGGACTGATGGGTTAACTTCGCAGAAAGATTTATCAATTTTTGATGGTAAAATTAGAGGTAAGGCGCAAAGCACCAGAGGAATATTTATATCAATGAATGGTTTTGACAACAATGTAATTGTTAAGTTTTCCAATGATAGCCCACGAATTATATTAATGACAGGAGAGGATTTGGCGTTGGTATTAAACGGAACTCGTAGTTTATATGATGTTATTTGTGCGAAAGTTGATGCACTAGTCAGATATGGAAATATTTATCATTTAGCGCGAGAAATGAAATAATTGTAAAGATCAAAAACTATGAGTATATTTTATAGCATAGTAGATAACTCATGTTACATTGCTGAATCAAGCATAAATAATTACCTGAAGATATGGCATTATTAAAGCGTATGATTGATATAGCTAAATTATTTTATGACAATCCAAACAGATTACAAAAGACAGTCAACGAATTAAGGCGTTAATATATGTTTAAATTCACCACAATCATTTTCTTAATTTTGTCCAATGCTTTTATGACTTTTGCATGGTATGGGCATCTTAAAACTTTAAGCAACAAACCGTTAATGATTACGATACTTATCAGCTGGGGAATTGCTTTTTTTGAATACTGCTTTCAGGTGCCAGCAAACCGAATTGGCTATAATAACGCTGGATTTACTCTGATGCAACTCAAGATTATTCAGGAAGTTATAACCTTGAGTATCTTTATAGTATTTGCGGTTTTCTTTATGCAGCAAAAGCTTAATTTGAATTATCTTTGGGCAAGTCTTTGTATTTTTGGTGCAGTATATTTTATTTTTAAAACATGATCTTATGAGCTTAAAGATTTCATATGATTAAAATGGGAAGGTAAATAACAATGCTTACAATAACTAATGTACTTATGCCAGATGAAACGCGGCAGACAATAACCCGTGATTATCCGGAGAATATTACACTTGATGGTAGTGATTTACTGGCGCTACCGGGCGCAATTGATCCGCATGTGCATTTTCGGGTGCCGGGGATGGAAGATAAAGAAGACTGGCAACATGCTTCCAAAGCCGCGTTAAAAGGCGGTGTAACCACGGTTTTTGATATGCCAAATACCAAACCGGCTACAACTACTCAAGAACGCCTGCATAATAAATTTGCGATAATTAATTCGCAATTAGCCGAGGTTAATTTACCCTTGCGTTATAAATTATTTTTTGGCGCGGATAAAAATCAGTTTCATGAAATTGTCAAAGTCAAAGATGAGATCGTCGGGCTAAAAGTCTTTATGGGTGCTTCTACTGGCGACTTACTGATGGATGATGAAGCCTCGCTACACGCGATTTACGCACTGGCAAAAGCACATGGGTTGTTAATTGCTCTACACGCGGAAGATGAGCTGATTATTCGTGAGAATGCCGCCAAATACAGCAATGAAACAGATTTTAAATATCATTCGATTATTCGTGCACCTGAGGCTGCGGTTAAAGCAGTTGATTTGGTGATTAAACTAACTGAAATCTATGATGTGCCATCTTATATTCTGCACGTAAGTACTGCTGGTGAACTTGAGCTGGTAAAACAAGCTAAAGCCCGTGGTTTACCAGTATATGTTGAAACCTGTCCACACTATTTATTTTTGGATGATAGCATGTATCCAACACTTGCTGGACGTGCGAAAATGAATCCACCACTGCGAGATAAAGCCGATCAGGATATTTTATGGCGCGCACTAAATGAGGGCGTGATTGATACTATTGGTTCAGACCATGCACCACATAAGCTAGGTGAGAAAGCCCAAGCTTTGTGCAAGTGCCCATCGGGTGTGCCGGGAATTGAAACCACCTTACCATTGATGATTAGCGCGTGGAAAGATGGCAAAGTTACCTTAGCTAAAATAGTTGAACTATTACACACTAATCCACAACGAATCTTTAAACTGGAGAGTAACGACGATTTGGTATTAGTGGATATTATCAATTACCGCACGCTGAGTGATGAACAAATGGCAAGCAAGTGCCAATGGACTCCATTTGTTGGAATGAAGCTAACAGGTTTTCCACGTTATGTGTTTACCCAAAATACTCTGATTGAATGTGCAAAACTATAAAGCGTTAGTAGTAAATTATATCGTCACTCTTTCTGGGGTAAGTAAGCGGCAGTAAAATCAGCATTAACAAAGGAATTAGAATATCTGTCCAGAGTATTGGTCCTGCATTACCTGGATTAAAGTTACCGCTGATAATAATCTGGTAAATATGTCCAGTTGCTGCACCCCAGAGAAATACTGTTGTAACTGTTACCACTGCTGCACGGTATGACCAATTAGCAAAAGAAGCAATGATTCCGGCAACTCCGAGTGCCAGATTAGCCAAGGCTACTTCAAACTCAAAGGGGCTTGCTTTCCAGCCAATGTTATTAGACGCAATCGAATCAAAAAAGGCGTGCATGATAAAGCCCCAGATACCACCGAAGCCTACTGCAAAAAAGAGCAAGCAGGCGAAAAAACGTTGGTTAAACTTACTATGACTAGTTAGCGCAATCAATAATGATAGAATACACATGCATAATGGAAAATTACTGAGGATGAAATATAAAACTTTATCAAGCATTTTTTACTCCAGTTTTTCAAGAGTTGGAAAGAGATAGTATCAATATGGGATTAGTATACACGATTATGGTTTATGATCAGGTTAAATCTATATGAAGTAAGTTAAGTCAACTATTTATTTTGGCTAATTAATTGTAGGATAGGTAACAAAATGCCTACCAGTGTTTTGAATCTGATTAAGTTTGTTATTTTGCCTGCTTATTAATGGTTTGTTGTAAAATAATACGTTTTTGGAAAAGGTTTGCCATGAGTCCATTGTTTCAAAGTAAAGTTTACCACTCTCTTTTACCTTTACTTTCCAAGTTGCCAGCTTATTGGCAAATACGCCTTGCTTCATGGGGCAGACTAGAGTTTATGCATAATTTTATCCAACACCACCCCAAGAAAAGCATTACTCTTCATCCAAAACATGCAATAACCATGTGGGGAGTTGAATTTCGTGCACCATTAGCCAATTCAGCTGGGATGTTTAAAAATGGTGAAGGTTATGATACTGTTGCAGCTTTGGGTGCTGGTGCATATATTGGTGGCACGAGCACGGCGAATCCTCGGACAGGCAATCTGAAAAATGGAGTCGCTCTACCGTTTATTAGTTTATATAATTCTAATGCTGCCATCAATTTTTTGGGATTGCCTAATTTAGGTGATGAAATTCTCTCAAAAACAAATATTACATCTAATAAAATTAAGGGTTGTCCGATTGGCTGGAGTGTGATGCGTTCACCCGATTATAGTGAGAGTGACGGTTTAGCTAAAATGATTGAAAGTCTCTGGCTGTATCATAACCATCCGCAGATTGATTTTATTGAGATTAATGAATCTTGTCCAAACATTAAAATTGGCGGTGGCAGCATAATTCCGCGCTTACAAATTATTGCCCAAGAATTTTTGGATAAGCGTACTCGCAAACTTCCAGTAGTAGTAAAGTTGTCTACAGATTTGACTTCCGAGGGGCTTGCTCCGATTTTAAAGGAACTAATTCGACTTAAATTTGATGGAATCAATCTAGGAAATACCTCAATTGATTATGCAAATATCAAACCACAACTTAATGCCAAAGATACACAATTATTTGATAACTTTACGCAAAATTTTGGTGGTGGAGTGAGTGGCTTACCATTAAAAAACAAATCATTACAGCTTTGCGCAGAAGCAGCACGATTATTAAATGAATTTAAACCAAATCACGAATTTCATATTATCCGTAGTGGCGGAATTGATAGCCTGGCAGATATAGAAGAATCACAGGCACACGGTATTTCATTTAATCAATGGTATACCGGATTTTTTAATAATTATGCCTGTGATGGCGATCAAGTGTATAGTAAATTATTTACCTGATATTGGAACTATATAGTTCTATTTGCATGCAGATACTATTTTTAGTTGATGACAGCATATTTTATCTAATTCGGGGGTAATAAAATGTAAATTGTACAAAATTGTCTATTGCAAATAATTTAACTAGCATTTATAATACCGTCATTGATTTTCGATAGAACAGAAACTCTGTTAAAGTAAGTCAATATTAGGAAATGGAGTTTTCCTTCAAATGTCAAATGACTAATGACTCCTACAAGTTTCTATTTAGCTAAAATAGAAATTAGTTGGAGCAAAAGTTTTCTTCTGCATCTCAATTACTTCCATCTTAGCTTTATAGGTATCAATAAATTTGATTTCTTGTAAAGGTTTCTATCATGAAAAAAACTAAATTAATTTCTTTGCTATTTATGTCTCTTGTTGCAGCTAAAAGCTTTGCTTTTTCAACATTTACTTCGAGTGCTCATGTTTGCAACAAAACTCAAAATACTACTTTTCACTTTCAGTTAAATTATAAGCATGATGCTGATGTTAATACCCCAAATAGTTACGATTTTGTATTGAGCCCTGGGAGTTGTAACACTATAGGTTTTTATATGCAAACTGAAGATTCAGATTTGATGTTCACCGATTTAAACAATAGCCATAATTCTTTCCATATAAAGAATCGTACTTGGGCCTCAGATCTAGTAACTCATGGCGTGTATATTGATGTAGAACAATTTCATATGCATGAATATCAGTTAGGGTCAGGTTCCGATTACATCGAAGGTAATGCAGATTCAACAGAGGGTGACAATGATTTATATTTTACTCTGCAAGATTATGTAGATAATGCTCCAGCCAATTCATTAGTTGCAACGAAAGATGCTACAAATCAATCTAACACACAATCAAAGAAACCCGCTCCAATAGCACAAACCAGTGTTAGATTCTGGTAATTTTATTTAGCCTCCTCAATAGCGGTCGATTGACCGCTATATTTTTTACAGATGATTACTTACTTAAGACTCCGTAATTTTGAGGAACAGGCAAGCCACGTGCAGCTAACATTGAATTAAGCTGTGCCGGATCATCGGTAATAATACCATCAACACCCCATTTGATTAATTTATCAACTAAAACAGGATCAAATGCAGCACCTGAATTTTCTGGCCATGTCCATACTACCACTTTTAGACCCAATTTATGAGCTTCATCTAAATCCTCTTTAGTTAAAGCTGTGTCCTGTGGCTCGTAGCAAGACCCGCCAAGAGCTTTAATCATTTGTGGAATTGAATTATTATAGTTCTTCAATAACTTACCGCCACTCCACGATCCTGCTTCTTTGGCGTCTTTAGAATGCATCCGCTCAATGTCATCACCACCAACCAAAAAGGCTAATTTAACTTTAGGATTTAGCTTATGTAATTCATATAAAGGTTTCCAGTCAAAAGATTGAATCTCAGCACGGTCAACCAGATTATTTTTAACTAAGATATCATTAACTTTTTTGGCAAATTCGTGATCAGAAACTGTCCATTTAGGGTGAGTTGGATCATTTTTAATTTCAATTTGGAAGTTAACTTTTTTGTTAGTAGTGTAGTTAACATAATCAATTATCTCTTGTAGAGTTGGCATTGGCGTACCATTTACTGGATATTGTGCGGGAAAATATTTTGCATATGGGCTATTTGGATTTAACATTCCTGCGTCATACTGTTGCAACTGTGTAACTGTAAGATTTTTAACCAGATATGGTTGAATATTTTTGTCAATTCCACCAGGCGCACTCTCTAACTGTTTATAAAACTCTTGCTTGCTATTTGCCCAAAATTTACCATCTTTACGTAAAATATCCGGATTAAGCCAGATATCATGGTCAATTAGAATCACGCCATCTTTGGTGATACCGATATCCATATCAACCCAGTCAGTTCCAACAGCTAAGCCTGTTTTGTACGCAGGTAGAGTGTTTTCAGGAGAGAAACTCCGTGCTCCGCGATGTGCATAAACTTCGACGTAAGATTCATTACTTGCGTGCGGAACTCCGGCAATAATCGGATAATCATTAGCAAAACTCATTGCAGCAGCTACTCCCAAACCAAGACTTAAAAGAATTTTTTTCATATCTTCTCTTTTCCAAAAAATTAACCCAAATTGTAATCTCAAATTAAAAAATCATGATTTTTACCTGAGCAGATATCGATGATATAGGCCTTAGCCTCTAATTTGCTGAAGAAATAACGTGGTAATTTATCTTCAATTTCATCTTTGTAAATTATCTCTACTTCGGGATTGCCCAAGCCTTGCTCGTGCATTACAGTATAACGCTCAGAGGCCAGTTTAAGTAAAAGCATCCGTCCATATTGTTTAATAATCAGGCTACGGATGCTAGAGTTTTTGTAATGATGGTATAAATAGGGAGCAATACCTTTGCGATCTTCAACTTTTTTTGATTTGACAGTTTTACTACTCAAAAGATATTTGTTCCCACTATTTTAGCTTAGACAAAAAATAAAATCAATTTATAAACACCAGCTGAAATTAAGGCAGTGATTGGTAACGTTAAGAACCAAGCAGTAACCATTGAGCGTACGACGATCCAGTTGATTCCACGTCCGTTATAACCTGCGCCCATGATTGAACCTGATGCGGCTTGAGTAGTACTAACAGGCAAACCAAAGTGCGATGCTGCCAAAATTAAGGCTCCCGAACTTAGCTCTGCTGAAAACCCATTAGCTGGTTTTAGTTTGGCTAAACGACTACTAAGAGTTTTAATAATTTTCATTCCTCCAGCTAGCGTTCCGCCTGCCATAGCAATTGCACAGATGATAACGACCCAGCCTGGGATAGTGTTAGTCGAGTTAACTAAACCAAAACTAAACAAAGCTAGTGTAATTACCGCCATAGTTTTTTGTGAATCATTTGAGCCATGGCTAAATGCGAGCAAGCTTGAAGAAAGTACTTGAATTTCGCGAATAAAATTATTAGTTTTGCGTGGGTTGGTATTATTGCCCAGCAGCAATGTGACTATTACCATAATGGTTAACGCAACAAAGAACGCGACAATTGGTGATAAAACCATCGGTAAAATTACTTTACTAAATAAACCCGACCATTTGATAGCGCTCCAGCTACCATTTACCAATACGCCACCAATTAGCGAACCAATCAAGGCATGTGATGAGCTTGAGGGGATACCCAGCCACCAAGTGATCAGATTCCAGCTAATTGCAGATAATAAAGCAGCTGCCAGCAAAGTATGCGTGATGAAACTTGAATCAAACAGACCGCTGGTAATAGTTTTAGCAACCCCAGTACTGAAATACGCACCAATAAAGTTAAATATTGCAGCAATAATAATCGCTTGATAAGGGGAAAGAGAACGAGTAGCAATCGGTGTTGCAACTACATTGGCGGTATCGTGAAATCCATTAATAAATTCAAAAGCTAATGCAATAATAATTAAGGCAACCAGAAAGAGGGATAAAGCCATTTTACATGTCCTTGATAGAGATTTGCATTACCAAATCAGCGATTGAGGCACTGGTGTCAATTGCAGATTCAATACTTTTGTAAATTTCTTTTAATTTTAGGATAGTCATTGTATCATAATTTCCTGAATACATTTCTTTCATTGCCCGACGTAAATCTTCAATTCCATTTTCATCAAATTCATCAGTACGTTGCTCATCTTTACTGATGCGTTGGTAATTACCTGCTTTTAAAGCATGCATGATATCAACCAAAACTTTAGTAATATTTTGTAGTGTAGTAGCACTACCAATCAAGCAATCATCAGCTTTGATGTCTATTGCATAAATCTGTAATTTGGAATTAGTTTTAACGATTCGTTTGGTTAGTTTTAATAATAAAACTGAAAGTTCTTGAATATCGCCACGATCTAGTGGTGTGATAAATTGATTATTTAATTGCACCATAACTTTTTTCTCAATTTCCAGCGCTTTTTGTCGTTGTTGACGTAGTTCGCTAGATAGCTGAGTTTCTGTAGCTTTATCTTTGGCACTAATGATATTGGCAAAAATATTTGCAGTTTGGTGAACATTTTCTGCGCCTTCAACAAATAAATTGAAGAAGATTTCGCCACGCGCTGGAATAATTGCGCGAATTATTTTTCGTAACATATGTGACCCCTGTGTCAAATTAATATACTCTTCGTTTTTAAAACTTGGACTGTGTTGGATTTCAAAAAAGACTTTATTTACACTACGTCGTCTTTTTTATTAATCCTTCGCGCCCAATACTATCAAATACTATGAGTCTAGATTATATTGTTAAATACAGAGCGGATTATAGCGTTATCACCAAATTATGTCGAAATTTTGCATGTTGTAAATTATTTTTTAAATAAATTTAATTATTACAGTCTATTGTGGTGGCAGATGCTAAATATTTATTACATAAAATTATTAATGGTTATTCAATTCAAGAGCACTTTCTAAGATAATAGTAACAGGTCCATCATTAGTCAGTTCGACTTGCATGTCTGCTCCAAAAACTCCAGTTTCTACCGTTATACCTAATCGTTTAAGTTCGCTAATAAAAAACTGATATAGCTCGTTAGCAAATTGTGGCCTTGCGGCAGCGGTGAATGACGGTCGATTACCATTGGCAGCATCTGCATACAGAGTAAATTGTGAAATTGCCAACACAGCACCATCGCAATCGCTAAGCGCCAGATTCATTTTATCTTCTGCATCACTAAAAATACGTAATTTGGCAATTTTTTGAGCTAGCCACATAGCATCTTTTTTGCTATCGCTATGAGTGATACCAATAAAAATAAGCAAGCCTTGAGCGATTTCACCTACATTTTCATTCTCTACGAGTACTCTTGCTGAGGTTACTCGTTGTATAAGTAATTTCATGGCTTATTCTTTAGGCGCTTTGATTAATTTTTTGTCAGAGATGCTGGCTGATTTGAGCTGATTTGCTCCACGGGTAACATTAAAAATACTGACGTTGAGATTGGCTGCAATCTCGCGTTGCGGCTTCTTGCCATGAATCAATTCGGCAAGAATCATGTAGCGGGCGGCAATTTTTTCACGTTCTGCCGGAGTGAGGGTTAATTCAAAAAATTTAGCTAAATCAGCGGTAGAGTCAATTGTATTACAATTTTCAATAAAGTTATTCCAAGCAGGAGTATTTTTCATAATTTACCAAATCAATAATTATTAATATTCCATAATAATACCATTATTTGCTTAATAAACAGAAAAGAAAATCTATACTCAAAGGTATTGGAAATACTCATGTGCGAGTTAAGACGAAAGCTACTACTCGTAAGTAACGAGTAAATCAACGACTCAAGATGATGTGGGAGAAATATAGATAAAAAAATAGCAGCCTGTGAAGGCTGCCCAATTCTAGGGGAAACTTACACCTTCATTAGCTAGCTCGTCTTTAAAAGGTTGGTCAAAATCTAAGCGATCCGTAATAAGGTTGAGAAGAAAACATGCTTCTGATAAAACCCTCAAAATAAAACTGGCTAGCTAATATTTTGGTGTAAGCACGTAATCATACCGCAATTTAATCGCAAAATGCAACACAGATGCAAAAAATATTTTAATTATAAATCAGTGAGATAACCATGCTACCACTGTTATTGTTAATTGTAAGTTGTTGTTGAGCAACGAAATATCTTGACTTATTGCTGGAGGTTTATATTGGGTCTGTGGGGTGAATTTAGATAAATATATTTATGTAATGAAAGAGAATAGCGGTCAATTTTGTTATAATCGCTGAATAAACTTTTTAGTGGAGATATTTATGGATCACGATTTTTGGCACCAAAAGTGGAAAAACAATGAAATTGGGTTTCATCGTGAAGAAATTAATGAGTTTTTACAAAAATACTACCCGTTAAATCAATTACCTTCGACAACTAAAGTATTTGTTCCGCTGTGCGGTAAAAGTATTGATATGCTGTGGCTCAATCAGCGCGGTGCTCAGGTAGTTGGTTCTGAACTAAGTTTACTGGCATGTCAACAATTCTTTGCTGAGAATAATCTGGCGATGGAACACTCACAAAGCGGTGAGTTTATCCAGCTAAAACATAATTCAATTGAGTTATTAAGTGGTGATTTTTTTAAACTAAGTCTGGCTGAATTAGGGCATATAGACTTCTGTTACGATCGAGCCGCTTTGGTAGCTCTACCGCCAGAGTTAAGAATACAATATGCGTACAAAATGGCGGAATTATTGTCCGCTGGAGCATTGTATCTATTAATTACATACAATTATGGCGGAGATAGCGCATTTGGCCCCCCATTTAGTGTGGACAGCAACGAAATAGTTAAGTTGTTTGGCGATAATTTCATCATCACCTTTTTGGAGCAGCAAGCTGAAGATCCGAATAACCTTCCGGCTCTCGCAAAACGAGGCATCGCTCAGGTTACTCATCAAGTATATATGTTAAAACGAAAATAAGGTTGAGTATATGAAAAAATATATAGCCGCGCTAATAATAAGTTTAGCTTTGGTTTCATGTGCAACTAATCCCAATAAAATTGAAAATCAAGTGAAAAGCATTGGTAAACCAGGCGATGTGGAGATTACGAATCTGACAAAAACGCATGATCGGGTAACAGGCAATATTATTGTACGCTGGGACTTTACAGCTACGGGTGATAAGCCAGAGCAAATTTATTGGCGCTGTGATTATCTGGATGCCAATGGATTTACTGTAGGTGAACCTGAGCGTTATGTTGAAGCAACGATTTACCCGGAGCAACCAAGTTCACAAACGTGCAGTTATCCATCACAAAAAGTGGTTGATTTCAGAATTAGCTTCCAAAATATTGCGACTAATATGACTATCTATAACTGACAAAATAATGAGAAATATTTTAGTTCTTATGCTGTTGATTTCGTTTGGTTCGATTGGTGCGGTGTTTTTTACCCCAGGATTGCCTGAAATCGCGCGATATTTTGCAATCAGCAATACTACTGCGGGTATGACTGTCACTTGGTATCTAATTGGCTACACTTTTGCCCAGTTACTCTATGGACCAATGGTGCATAGCCTAGGCAGCAGAAATACAATTATCATCTGTGGGGTACTGGCATTACTTGGTTCGGCATTGTCTATTTTTGCTGGTCTTCATCATTCATTTGTACTACTTCTATCAGCTCGTGCGATTATGGCACTAGGCGCTGGTGGTGGGCTTAAAATGGCGTTTACGCTAACTTCACATTTATATACTAAAAATGAATCTGCACGGGTAATTTCACTGCTTACCATGGCATTTGCCATTATGCCGGGTTTGGGTGTCTTTATTGGTGGAATACTGGTGCATAATTTTGGCTGGATCAGTACCTTTTACCTAATGGTTGTATATAGTTTGATTATCATTCTGGTAAATTTTCTGTTACCAGAAATGTATCTGAAATCCGAGCGTCATCAATTTCATTTCAGTGAAATGTTCACTAATTATGGGCGAATGTTTGGTAGTCGTGCGGTGATTAGTGGTGGTTTACTCCTTGGCATTTGTAGCGGTTTAGTTTATGCTTTTGCGGCACTGGCACCATTTATCGCGATTGAAATGATGGATCTTACACCCAGTGAATATGGTTCGTATAATCTGATTCCGGTAATCGGAGTGATCGGTGGTGCGTTGTGTTCCAACTACTGTGGAAAATTTTGGCAACCGCATAAATCATTAAAATTTGGTTTATTGGTCATTGCTAGCGGCATTATATTATTACTATTGGGGTTGGTTTTGTGGAGCAAAGCTCCTCTGGCATTATTTATGCCAATGGTTGTTATTTATTTGGGTTCTGGTTTTGTTTATGGAAACGCTACCGCTTTGGCACTACATAGCACCGAAGATAAAAGTAATGCTTCCGCAGTGGTGAGTTTTCTAAATATGGCATCATCTTGTTTGCTGGTGCTGGTTTTGGGCACACTACAGATACAAAGTGCACTAATCCTGCCTGTGGTTTATATTGTGTTGGTGTTTTTAGGCTTATTATGGTATCGTTTTTTGGTAAGCGCTACCTGAGTATTAGCATGATTATTTGAATTTAAGGACAATATGACGAGTTATAAAAATATTGCGATTATCGGTCGGCGCAATTCCGAGCATTTAGTTACACAAGTTACTAAATTGGCAGAATGGCTACAGGATTTTGGTTGCCGTGCTTATTTGGATTCTAGCGTTGCCAATGATTTCTATTGTCCCGGCTATCGCTGTGGAAAATTAAGTGACTGGATTGATGAAATTGATCTGGCAATCATCATCGGTGGTGATGGAACAATGCTCTCAGCAGGACGAAAGATTGTAAATCACGGAATTCCATTAGTTGGAATCAATCAAGGTCGGCTGGGGTTTATGACGGATATTGCGGCGAGCGAAATGCTGACAGTAATCAAAGATATGCTGGTTAACAATTCATATATTAAGGAAGAACGCAGCTTGTTACAGGCTAAGATATTGCGTGATGGTCAGCTGGTTCATGATTCGCTGGCTTTGAATGATATCGTGATCTCCCGCGGTGATATAGGTAGTATGATTGAATTTGAAATGAGTATCGATGGTGAATTTGTCCATGCTCAAAAATCAGATGGTGTAATTTTTTCTACACCGACTGGCTCGACTGCCTATTCTCTGGCTGCGGGTGGCCCGATTTTGCATCCTCATTCAAAAGTATTTTCGATTGTACCGATTTGCCCACAATCAATGTCAAATCGTCCGATTGTTGTTTGTGATGAGGTAGTGATTGAACTAACAATTATTAAAGATAATACGACTATCTTACACTATGACGGGCAGGAATATTGTAATTTGATCTATAATGACAAAATCATAATTCAAAAAGCTGAACGCCCGCTGCATTTGCTGCATCCAACTAACTATAATTACTATAATACATTACGTAATAAGCTGGATTGGGCAAAGCGAGT
>CAYIZV010000016.1:0-45237 GCA_964367915.1 uncultured Neisseria sp. | reverse complement strand
GTGTGGAAATACTAGTAGGCGATTTATGACGAAGCCTACACCTAGTAGGTGAGGAGTAAATCAACGACCTAGGATGATGAATCTGATTGAGTATAACACATTAAAAGTACTCAACTCCGATTGCACGACGTACTTCAAGTAATGTTTGTGCTGCAACTGCTTTGGCTTGTTGTGAACCAAGTCGGAGCATATTCATTACCTCAGTCTTATCGGCAGCAAATTCAGTGCGTCGATTGCGAATTGGCGCAAATTTAGCCTCAAGTATATCAAGAAGATAACGCTTAACTTTTACATCACCTAAGCCACCACGCTGATAATGTGCTTTAAGTTCTGCAACATATTCTTTGTTGGTATCAAAGACATCTAGGTATGAAAACACCATATTACCTTCAATTTTACCCGGATCTTCAACGCGCAGGTGATCGGGATCAGTAAACATCGCCATAACTTTTTTCTTGAGAGTATCTGCATCATCCGCCAGATAAATACAGTTACCCAGTGATTTACTCATTTTTGCTTTACCATCCAGCCCAGCAAGGCGGGTATGTGTTGATAATAAACCTTTGGTTTCAACCAAAACATCGCCGTAGATACTATTGAATTTACGCACAATTTCATTGGTTTGTTCGATAACGGGTAGTTGGTCTTCACCAACGGGAACGATTCCAGCTTTAAACGCAGTAATGTCTGCTGCCTGAGAGACGGGATACATCAAAAAGCCAGCTGGTACATCTGCGCCATAACCTTTTTGCTGCATCTCACTTTTGACTGTCGGATTGCGTTGCAGTCGAGCAACGGTTACCAAATTTAGGTAGAACATAGTTAATTCTGCCAGCTCAGGAATTGCTGATTGGACAAACATTGTTGTTTTAGCGGGATCAAGTCCAGCCGCCAGATAATCCAATGCTACTTCAACGACATTATTGCGAACTTTTTCCGGATTATCCGCATTGTCAGTTAGAGCTTGCATATCGGCAATCATGATAAATTGTTGATGATCTTCCTGCAAACGCACACGATTTTCTAGTGAGCCTACATAATGTCCAAGATGAAGTTGTCCGGTTGGACGGTCGCCAGTTAGTATAATTTGTTTTTTCATTGTGATACCTGATTAAACGTGTTGATCAATTAAAATTGTATTACCATCGGGGTCAGCCAGCATACAGTGTGCCGGACCATTACTTTGCATATCCGCTTCAACGGTAAAATTAATGCCTTTTGCCTTTAATTCCTGTTGAATTGCCCGTACATCAGTAAATGATGTCAGTTTTTCTGCATCGCTATTCCAGCCAGGATTAAATGTTAAAATATTATTTTCAAAGAAGCCCTCAAATAATCCTATTTTAGTCGTCCCATTTTGTAGAACGATCCATTTTTGAGATTCATCGCCAAAACCAAGTGACGTAAATCCAAGTTTTTCATAAAATTCGCGTGAGACTTTGATGTCTTTGACAGCAAGACTCATACAGAAGTTTCCTAGTTGCATAGTTTGTCCTGTAAATATTGTTATTAGAGTTATTAATTTGTATGCTTACACCACTAAAATTGTTTCGTCGCCACATATATTGCGAACTTTTAGGCGTAATGGTTGTTGTGTAGTGGTAATTTTACCATCCCAAAATTGCTTGGTTTTATTACCATCTACAATCATGTAACCTTTTTTATCAATTTTTATTTCATTGCTACTATGCCATTGTCCAGTTGTGTTTTGACAGTCAAGGGCAATTAGTTCAATCAGTTCTAAACCATTATCACTAATTGTTATTGGGACGTAATTTTTTTTATTTTTAGCCGCTTGTAGTTGTGCTTTATCATTGAAAGTAGTGATTTTCTGAATAAGTCTATCGCTAATAAAACTCGTTACTTCTAATGTAAAGCTGCTATTTGTTGTATCTAATTTATAATCAATAATATCTTCAATCACAATATCATGCAATAAATTTTTTAAATCCCGTAATTCTACCTGAATATTTGTCATATTATTATCACGAATGAATTTGTTGATTTCAGCATAATCTTCAATATCAATATAGTAAACGATAACCTTTTTTACATCTATCTCAAAATTATGTAGTTCTTGATTAATAATGGTATTTATCAGTGGAATATCTAGTAATTTTTGTTGTGAGTTAATTAAATCTGGTACATAAATTGGTACTGTCCCGTTTTGTGATTCAGTGATAGCGCCGAACCAAAAACTATTTAAACCCGCTACATTTTTTGTGAGTCCAGTTATCAAGGTAGCTAATTTATCCATAGTTTGCTGCGGATTACGAAATAAACTTACTCCATCCTGTATTTCCATAATAGCAAAACTAGCTCCTGCTTCTTTTAGCCTATCACGAGCGGTTTGGATGCTATTAATTCCAATATCGCAATGAATAAATTTACGTCTGAGGTCATGAGCAACCTTGGCAGTAACACCGCTACCACCAAAGAAGTCAGCTACAATCATGTTTTCGTTACTGCTGGCTTTGATGATGCGTTCAAGCAATGCTTCTGGTTTTTGTGTAGAATAGTTAACGACTTCTCCGGGGTATCTTGCTGCTCTCTGTATATCGCTCCACCAATCTTCTGGTATTTTACCTTTAGCATTTAGTTTTATTTCGGCAAAGTTCATTCCACCTACTCCGATAACGTTTCTATTTGCTCTATCAATGCTACCTTCGGCATATGGAACTCGCACATCATCAGCATTAAAAATAAACTCATTAGAATGTACATATCTGAAGATAGTATCATGTTTTTTTGGGAAATCATCTTTTATATTTGAAGCTGATGTTGTACACCAGATGATCTCATTTCTAAAATTATCTTCACCAAATACCTCATCCATCAGGATTTTTACATAGTGTCCAATGTGCCAATCCAGATGTACATAAATACTTGCAGTATCACTCATGATAGATTTTATTGCCATCAGGTTTTCGTACATCCAGTTAAGATAATCTTCTTTTTGCCATATATCGCCATACATAGTTTCTTCAAATGCTTTTAGCTCTTCAATATCCATTTCTTGCTCAGCCACTGCGATTTTCTCGGCTAAATGTGGATTACGGCGGATATAGACTTTCTTGGCATAATCAGCACCGCTAGCAAATGGTGGATCAATATATACCAAGTCAACCTTTATCCCTTTATCTTTGAGATAAGCACAAGCCGACAAGCATTCACCACGCATAATTATATTCTCAGTATTTGTATTACCTACTATTTCAACAGTTTCTACTTCATAGTAGGGCATACCACGCTGGATTTTTTGATATGCTTTTTCATTTTCACGATATTGTAATATTCGCTGTGGACGAGTAATGTTATTAAGTATAGCTTGTCCTGTAATGGTATTTAGTGGATATTGTATATATTTTATCGGCATTATCTAGTCTTTAAAAAACGTAGTTATTTTTTGATTTATTATTACTTTTGGGTTTGCTTGTGTAGTTTCTAGATAAAGAAAATCAAAACGTTTATAGTTGAACTTATCTTGATTGAGCCTTAAAAACTCGGTTTCAATATATCTTTTTTTACGTTTAAATACCTCATCATTTGCATATATTCCACCTTTGGTTTCAAGCAATAATATTTTGTGAATTGATTTATCGATATTACGTTTGATAATCAAAAAATCAGTGGTATATTTACCAGCATTTTTCCATTGTTTACCAACTTTATAAAAACAGTCAACTACAAACTCGGTTAAGCCACGCTCACCGTTATAATAAATCTCTAGTTTATTATCTTGGAATGTTTTTAAGTTTATGGTTGCTTGAAGTATTTCTTTTTCAAAGTTACTGGAGCCACTGCCACCAAAATTATATGGTAAATAATGATAAGTTTGATTTTTAATTTTGACTTCAGGTGGTAAATTATGTTCTTGATAGTATCCGTCCCATGGTTGCATAAAGTTACCCATGCCTTGTGACTCTAAAAGTTGTTTAGCCTCATTATATTTTTTCCTTAATTGGGATGTATCAACTTCTAAACTAGCATTAGTCTTATCGAGTTCTAAAATTTTCTCAATGTGTTTTTGTTTTGGATATAAGCTATCATTTGCTTCAATTGCAGTTAGTTTATCAGAGATTAAAATTGAAGCTTGCTGCGGAATTATTTCATGTGATGTCTGCAACTCTCGTTTTACACTATATGTCAGTCTAATTTGTGCCATGATAGCATCATTATCGTATTGTTCATTGAGATAGGTGATATTATCTTTTGCGATAGTAATTTGTGTAAATATTTCCTTTAATATATCATCAAATTTATATAGCTCTTGCAATTTAATCTGATTAAAACTTGCACGTGAAATTTCAAACAACCAACTAGCATAAGTCATATATCTACCGATACTATCATTTATATAACTAGTTATTCCATTGTCTAAATTGGTAATCTGTGTTTCAGTAATTAGCGATTCGCTAAAGTATTTCTTTATATTATTAAGTAAAACCTCTAGTTTATATTGAGTATTTACACTTTCCTCTTCATCAATACTTTGATAATTAATCTTCATCTGATAAAAATCAATCGGTGGAATCTGTAGAAACTCCACCCGTGAATGGCGGGTTACTAAATCTTTACTAATTACTTTTGCATTATTTAATTGTTCAATACTACTATTTTGTTCTTTCTTGAGCTGTTCATTCAATATGGCTGCATTTTCATTGTTTAACCAGACTAATGCAGTCTCTGTTTTTTCTTTATCGACTTGGCGTAAACAACGGCAGGTAGTTTGTAAAACCATGTTCTTAGGGCAATCGCCAGCTTGTGATAAGATTACACCAGTTAGACTTTTACAGTCCCAGCCTTCTTTTCCTATTTGTACAAGTAAAATATATCTTTTCTTAGATAATGCTAAATCAAGACTTCTAAATTCTAGTTCATTTTCTTTAGGCAGTTTATAGTCTTTATTGCCACCATGAAATTTTAATATTTCATGCTCAGGTATTTTTAGTTCACTAACAAGTAAAGGATATACCTCTGTTTCAAGCATCTCAATACTACTACAATAAATTGCTATCTTTGCAATCGTACCGTTTGCATAAATAGTATCTTTGTAATTATTATTAAAGTCAGTAATACCCTGTTTAATGGTTTCTAACCTACTGTTATTTTCTGCTATTTTAATTTTTGGGATTTTTAAGAAATTGGCAATGCCATGTAATAATGGGTAATAATATACAGTATTGGTAATTTGTGTAAACTTAAATTTATACTCATTTATGGTGATTTGTTCAGGCTTATAAAGGTACGGAGTACCAGAAAATCCTAGTACAGTTGTAATGTTACCTTTTGATTGCCAGTAATTGATCGCGCCACGTAACTTTTTATCTTCAGTTGCAGCATGATGTACTTCATCAATCATAATAGATAGATTAGGTATTTCTGCAATTTTAGCTTTTAAGTCATTATTGGTGTCATTTATATGCGTTAAATCAAGTTCCAATTGACCCGTAAAATCAAAACTATCTAATATAACTTTCTCTGCATTCACAACAAATACACAAGCAAATGGGTTTGGTAAATAATTATTTACTTTTTGCGCATTTGGATTACGAGTTTTATTACTTTTTTTAGCTGATTTTTGTTCATCTAAAATCTCAAATTTCAATTGGCGCTTTAGATTGCTTGCTGATGGTTCTGGTATTATCCATGCTGGATCAAAATTTTCAATAGACTTTAAGCTCGGTATAATTGATGATTTAAGCCCCGATGGTGCTAAAACTAAAAAATTATGAGCAAATAATTTATTGTTTGGTTCATTTTGTGCAAAGTACAAGTCTAAGTAAATAAAGGCAGCCATGAGATAGGTTTTACCTGCTCCCATTGGCAAGCTCATCAAATAATCCGCATAACTAACGTTATAAAACATTGCTTTGATGATGCTATCGTAATTGATGCTATTTGGATTGCTTAAAATTGCTTCCTGCAGCCCTGAAATTTTATTATGCACAGCAAACTGATATAGTGCTAAGGCATTAGAGTTACTTTTTAAATAGTGACGCGCAATATTATTAATATTTAATGAGTCTAAATCAATATCCTTAATAAAAAAACCTTGGCTAAACAGTACCCACAAAGGTTGATTATTACAGGCTATTTTTAGAAATAAATATGTCTCTATAGCTTCAATTTGTGCATCACGTAATTGATTAGTTTTTTTGATGTACTTTAATAATTCTTGAATGCTACAATTTTCTGATTGTAACCAGCGGTCTTTTTTAGAAGTAATAATATCATAGAGCATTATTTATTTTTTCCAATTGCGAATATATGGTTTATCGGTTTTTTGCTCTTCTTCATTGTATTGATATTCTGGATTAATATGAGTTTCTTCTTCCGTGGTAGATTGTTCTTCCTCTTCGACAAATTCGCTAATCCATTTATCCCATAACTCAGGGGTCTCAAGGCTAATTTTGCCAATTTTGCCATCACGAAAATCCTGAATGACAATTTCACTGATTTTTTGGCGATCAATCACGCCACCAGCCATGATACAGCCGCGTTTATTAGCTAAAATATCGAGTAATTTATCATAGTGTAGTGCAAGGTGCTCTGGTTTTAATTTATAGCGTGCGGCAAATGATTCTTGATAAATGCTTTGCTGTAAAAACTCAACCAAATAGAGCGCAACCAATTCTTCATCTAAAGCATTACGCCCAATGCTATTACAAATTGCCAGATTATAACCAATTTGCGGATAGCGAATTTTTTGCCACATCATACCCGGCGTATCAAAGATAACAAAAGTATCATTGACATAGAGACGTTGATTAGCTTTGGTAACCGCAGGTACATCACCAGTTTTAGCGGCTTTTTTACCGACCAATTGATTAATTAATGTCGATTTGCCAACATTGGGAATCCCGGTAATCATTACGCGCAATGGCTTTTCAAAGCTGGTACCACGTGCTGGTGCGAGTTCTTTGCATAGGCGGATAATCTTATCGCGCTGCTTTTTATTGTCTTTATCACCCAAGATAGCCAAGGTATTTTCTTGCTGGCTAAAATAGTCCAGCCAAACTTTACTGATTTCTGGATCTGCCAGATCGCTTTTATTGAGAATCCTGATTTTGCGTTTAAAGCGGATTATATTTTGTATCAGAGGGTTGCAGCTGGAAAATGGCGCGCGTGCATCGAGTAATTCAATGACAATATCAATTTCTTCACTTAATTCTTGTAATGCCCTTTTGGCACGGTTCATGTGGCCGGGAAACCATTGTATAGCCATTATTTATCCTTTAAAATTCAGCCACGATTTTAGCATAAATAGCAATTAAGCTACCAAACCATTCATCAAGCTATATTGTTGATGAAAGATTAGACTAACTTAATTGCCAGAGAAATTAATATGCTATATTTAATAACAGGATAAATCCTAAATAGCCAGTCTTATTTTTTCAAAATATGAATTACTGATGATTTAGATTATAAATAGTGCTCATCAATTGTGGGGACTGACTCTCCCATAATTGTGGATACCAATTTGCTGGATTAATTGCCTGTGGTAATGCGGTATAGTTTATTCCAATGATACCAATTTGTCCTTTAAGATTAAGGATGATATCATCTATTTTACTTGGTGTATCATCCAGCATAATCAAAACTTCACATAAGTCTGGCTGATTCATCTTTTTGCGGTAATACTGTATCATACTTAGTAATGTTTCGCCTTTTGAAGTACCCGCTACGTAGTAAACGCCATCATAATACATTTTTAGATCATTTTTATATTTGTTTTGTTGCAAGAAGCTATTGTCAAATTGATGATCACCAATCGGATTAATTGACATATCAATTTGATTTGCAGCAAGTTGTCTGCTTGTAGTTGCCAGCGATGAAAAACCACGTGATGAAATTGCAATTGTCTGATATTTTGTCTGTAAACTCGCGATAGATGCCGCAGTTATAGGTTCCACAGGTTTAAAATTAATTAAAAATCTGATTCCAGATTGAGCTTGGTATATTCCGACATTGCTTAGCCAATTTGTTGCCAAATATGGATTATTAGGATCGCTTTCTGTTAAGTACTCTTGCCAATTTCCCCATGCCTCGCCACCTAAATTAGGTTCATTGGTAATCAAGGTGTTATCGATGTCAAATGCCGTACAGATATTTACTGAAGGAGTAGGGCAGCTTATTTGCTGTGCATAACTTTCTACGGATGAGATAGTGTTTGAGCTGGTATTTATTACCAGACTACTATCGCACGGTAGCGGAGTAGTTGAACTGGCACCTGCATTACTGCATGCAGATAATATTAACGTAGGAGCTAGGCAAAAACTCAGTATTATTGTAGGCGTGAATTTCATGATTCTACTTTCATTAAATATTATAAAGATATATAAATTAATTTTGATTCAATTAGTTACTATAATTTATCTGCTATGTTTTTTCTAATATATTCACCTCAAGTCACCAAAAAAATTATTGGAATCTCACTAGAGTTATAGTGAATCACTTTTACAAATAAAGTCTTTTGAGTCATAACCACAGCCTTCTTGTGAAGTATCTTGTAACATGATATTTTGTAATTCAGCTGAAAAAGGTCTAACGTCTGCCGAAGCGTCTAAAGCATCATAATAATCTGGTGAGGAAGTTCCGCAACCTCGAGATGTATAAGAATGAACGCCTAATAAATACCAAGTATTATTTTCCCAATAAAAATCTCCACCGCCAGAATCTCCCCTACAAATGATACTAAAGAAAGAGTTACTGCCAGATTGAGAGTAGCCATTCATAATCACGTTTTCACCGCTCTCTTCCCAATACGAATTGGTCGCGAAATATTCATAGCTTATGTAAAATAAATTAGTGTTTCTTTCGTCATTGTTTGTCATCCCGTAGCCAAGTGCCATGATATAACTAGGGGTTTTTGGTTCAAGATTGAGGGTAGCAAGTTTTACGTTAGGATTATATTGAAGTTGTTGTGATTCAGTAAATTTTGCCTTGATTAGTGCAACATCGCCATTTTGCGCACTTAAATTTGAGCAAATCCCTTTTTCAAACGCTGGAACTTGGCAATACTGCTTGGGGACATAAACTGCTTCAATACTGCCAGTTACCCCACTCCCGTAATGAGAATCATCTATTTGGTTAACGTAAGCCATACTTGTGATGCCGTCTAAAGCTGTTTCGAATGTGGTGATATTGTCTGGAGTTATTTGTTGATTTTCTGCTTTTGTACTGCGCATTAGTACGCAATGTGCGGCAGTAAGAATGAATCCTGTTCTGGTTATTGGATCAAAACTTAATGGTGTACCACTGCAATAGCGAGATCCAGCATAGGGTGAGCTCTCTGGACCAAAGCTCAATGCAACCGCCATACTCTGAAGAGTTGCTTTTTTATCATCGGAGCTTTCTATAGCAGAAACCTGACAATTTTCACCATAGGCAATCTGAAAGCTATGCTCAATTCCTGTTGTAGAAGGTAATTGTGGTAAACATAAATAGCCATTTGGCAAAACATTTGTAGGGTTAGGTGGATAATCTGTCGCTATACTTGTGCCACGCTCTATTGTACCGCCACCATTGCAGGATACTAATCCCATAATGAAAGACAGAGTATAAATTATATTTTTTATATAGAGCTTCATTTTATACCTTAGCTTGCTATTTTTAAATTGTGGCATAAAAACAACTGCGTTAACTATTAAATAACCTGATTTTAGGGTTTATGGCCTAGATTCCCAATCTAATATTACTAACTGTTATTAATCTCTATCATGTATTTAATTAGCATATATCTTAAGTTCACGTTTATCATAAATTCAATATTTATTATGAAGTGTACAATTATCACCTTTTTGAACATTATAGTGCAATAGATAAATTTATCTATTGACAAAAAGTTTGTTTATATGTAAAAAATCAGGATTACTGTTTTAGATTAGTCCAGTTTTATTGTAATCTCATTTTATTTTATATGGCAAATTAAATGCAACAATTTTGTTAAACTAAATCATAAATTAATGATTCCTTGGTAGATAAGGCTTAAGCGGATACTTGCGATTTGTCAACCTAAATATTTAACAAAATAGCAGAAAATTTATTGAGATTTACTCGTTGGAGGGGTTATAATCAGCCCTGTAAAACACAGCTTATAGTGTTTAAAATGATTGTTTGATACTAAATATAGTGTATTGACAAAAAAGTGAATAAAAGGGATTTGATATGCATCTAACTAATGAAGCCAATATGTTAGCGACCCAATATGGGCAGTCGTTGACACCGCATGGCGACTTTTCAATGTACCACGTAGTTCGTCGTAATGGCGAAGTTGTGGAATTTAATCCAACTAAAATTGCGGTAGCAATTACTAAAGCTTATATCGGTGTTCATGGTCATAATAGCATGTCATCAGTAGGTGTGCGTGAACAAGTTGCGCAATTAACCAATATGGTTGTTTTGGCTTTGCAGGGGCGTAAACCGGATGGCGGATCAATTCACATCGAAGAGATTCAGGATCAGGTTGAATTGGCGTTGATGCGCAGTGGTGAACATGAAGTAGCGCGTGCTTACGTGTTGTATCGTGAAGAACGCCGCCATGAGCGCGACTTAGAAGGTGTGAAACGCCCAGATGCGCAAATTCATGTGGTACATGCAAATGGTGAGCGCAAAGAGCTAAACATCAAGCACGTTTATGCTGTGATTCAGGCGGCTTGTGAGGGATTGTTGGAAGTTAATCCAAAATTAATCTTGGATGAAGCTCTAAAAAATCTTTATGATGGTGTAAGTGAAGATGAAGTTTTCAAATCAGTGATTCTAGCTGCCCGTCAACTAATTGAAAGTGAACCTGCCTACAATTCAGTAACTGCCAGATTGTTGATGCATACGATTCGTAAAGAAGTTATCGGACGCGAAGTTAGTCAAAATGAAGCTAATGATCTATACAAAACTTATTTTGGAGAATACATCCAAAAAGGTATCAAAGCTGAATTATTAGATCCACGATTAGCCGAATTTGATTTGGCTAAAATAGCGGCTGCCTTGGATGGTAAACGTGATAATCAATTCAAATACTTGGGTTTACAAACGCTGTATGATCGTTATTTCTTGCATATTCGCGGTACACGGATTGAGTTACCGCAAGCATTCTTTATGCGCGTGGCAATGGGTTTAGCCTTAAATGAAGTTGAGCGTGAGCGTCGGGCAATTGAGTTTTATAAATTATTATCCAGCTTTGATTTTATGTCATCAACGCCAACCTTATTTAACTCGGGAACATTACATTCTCAGCTATCTAGTTGCTATTTGAGTACGATTTCAGATGATTTGATCGGAATCTATGACGGGATTAAAGAAAATGCCTTGCTCTCTAAATTCGCGGGTGGTCTGGGTAATGACTGGACTCCGATTCGTGCGATGGGCGCACATATCAAAGGTACTAATGGTAAATCACAAGGGGTGATTCCATTTCTAAAAGTGGTTAATGATACTTGTGTGGCAGTAAACCAAGGTGGAAAACGTAAAGGTGCTGCTTGCGTTTATCTTGAAACCTGGCATGCGGATATTGAAGAATTTTTAGATTTACGTAAAAATACAGGCGATGATCGCCGACGCTGTCATGATATTAATACTGCTAACTGGATTCCTGATTTGTTTATGAAACGAGTGCATGAGCAAGGTGAGTGGACATTATTTTCACCAAATGAAGTACCAGATTTGCATGATAAATTTGGCCTTGAATTTGAACAAGCTTACCTTGGCTATGAGCAATTAGCTGCAGAGGGTAAGATTCGGGTAACTAAGAAAATACCTGCCTTACAATTATGGCGCAAGATTTTAACTATGCTTTTTGAAACTGGGCATCCGTGGGTTACTTTCAAAGATCCCTGCAATATCCGTTCGCCACAACAACATGTCGGGGTAGTGCATAGTTCGAATTTATGTACTGAAATTACTTTGAATACCAATGAAAATGAAATTGCAGTATGTAATTTAGGTTCGGTGAATTTGCTTAATCATTTGACGGATAAAGGTTTAGATTTTGTTAAATTAAAACAAACAGTAACTACCGCAATGAGAATGCTGGACAATGTGATTGATATCAATTTTTATCCAGTAACTAAAGCACGTAATTCTAATCTTCGTCATCGTCCGGTTGGTTTAGGTTTCATGGGCTTTCAGGATTGCTTGCACCAGTTACGTATTCCGTATGCTTCAGTTGAAGCGGTTGAGTTTGCTGATCGCTCAATGGAAATGATTGCGTATAATGCATATTGGGCATCTAGTGAATTAGCGCGTGAACGTGGTCGTTATGCTTCCTATGAGGGCAGTTTATGGTCACAAGGAGTTTTACCTTATGATTCAATGAAATTATTGGCAGAAGCTCGCGGTAATAGTGATTATCTTAAAGTGGATAATTCGATTACACTGGATTGGGATGCTTTACGCGAACAAATTAAAACTTACGGTATGCGTAATTCAAATTGTCTGGCAATTGCACCAACAGCAACGATTTCCAATATTATTGGCGTTGCAGCTTCAATCGAACCAACGTATCAAAATATCTTTGTCAAATCAAATTTATCCGGTGAGTTTACGGTGGTAAATGAATTCTTGGTACGCGATTTGAAACAACAAGGCTTATGGGATGAAGTTATGTTGGGTGACATCAAATATTTTGATGGTAGCTTGGAGCGGATTGAACGTATTCCTGCTGATTTGCGTAAGCTATATGCAACTGCTTTTGAAATGGATCCTAGCTGGTTGGTTGAAGCAGCTAGTCGCCGTCAAAAATGGATTGATCAGGCTCAGTCATTAAATCTTTACGTATCGCAGCCATCAGGACGTAAGCTGGATGAGTTGTATCGCTTGGCATGGGTACGTGGTTTAAAAACTACTTATTATTTACGGACATTAGCTGCAACGGCTGCCGAGAAATCAACTGGGCGTGGTGGTGAACTTAATGCTGTATCTGCGGATGGTTCAGCTGGGCAATTTAGTTCCAGAGTTAATGTAGATAATACTCCGGCAACTGATGCGAAATTCTGTTCGATAGATAATCCGGAGTGTGAAAGCTGCCAATAATCTACTCAATCAGATTCATCATCCTAGGTCGTTGATTTACTTCTCACCTACTTAGTGTAGGCTCAATGCAAATCGCCTACGAGTATTTCAAATCTGATGAGTATATGAATAATATAATAAAGAGGACATTTTGTCCTCTTTATTTATTGATACCCTTTGATTGGTGCGAGCGCCTGTGTAAAAACCCAGTTTTAATATTTTTGGCAAAATCATATAATTCTGTCTGAAGCAAAATAACCTTTTCTGAAAGAATAAATTATGAAAAAACTACTTATGATAATGTCAACTTTAGTAACTTTGAGTGCATGTAACAGCGGTGCTGGGCAACAGTATACCCCAAATACTCATTCTAATAACACAGCTGCAATAGCTAGTCAGTCTTTACCGCAACCAGTGCCAAATGTTCCGTCTGGTTTTGATAATGATAATAGTCTGTGCCAGGCAAGAACTGATATGGTTGATTCTGGTAAATTCTACCTTCTCGTTGGAACGGTTGTCAATAGCCCTATATATAAAGATGGAATGAATCAAAAAAACGTTGAATTGTCTCACACTCATTTTTCTGTCTTACCATTAGGTGAAAGTAATCCGCAAAATTACTATGATGTGGCAGCTGATAATGTGTTTGCTTCCGGTTATGATCAGGCTCAGCCAAATAAATCTGTGCCAGCACCCTTAAGTAATCTAGTACCTGGCACAACAGTTGAATTATGTGGAATTACGTATGCCGATAAATCTCCACAAACTGGTGTTGTATCCAATGGGATTCATTGGGTACATATAGCCAATCAGCAAATGACCGAAGGTGGCTGGACCAAAATTATCAATTCAGATGGAAGCTTAAGCGATAATTTGGAAAATAATACTGAGTATCTATACTTGTGGTCCTCAGTTAATTGATCTATTGTAAGCACTTAGCACATGATTGCTAAAGCTAAATATTACTATCGACAAGGGAATTATGATAATTGAGATAGCGCAGCTATCTCAATTTTATTTATATCTTATTGATGTGCATAAATTTAATAAGTGAATTTATCTGCAACCCTGTGTAAAAACCCAGTTTTAATATTTTTTGGTGTCCCTTATAATCTAGTCTGTACTCAAACAAAACTAACTATTAGGAACTATTATGAAAAAACTACTTAGCGCTCTTCTACCATTGTTTGTTCTAACTGCCTGTGTAGGATCAAATAACGACCAAACTCCGACTAACAATTCTGCTGTCAATAGCGGGGCTCTGACTAATACAAATACTACGATCGATCCAACCACAATTGGTTTTGCTGCTAATTTTGTGACACAGCATGCCAATCTGCAAATTGCTTTTGCCCCATATTATGAATCAGCTACGGAGCATAGTGCTGATGACTGTTCTAATGCTCAGGATATCTATGCCACCACAATCGCGCCAATAATGAAAATAAGCGAAAGCTCTACTTTGAATAGTCTCTGGAATAGTGATGAATATTTTAACTGCAATGCGGGAATAACCAAGTTAGTCGTTGCTTCAATTGCTAGTGCCAAACAGTCAATTCGTGCTGCCGTATATGATTTCAATAACCCTGATATTACCTATACTCTGATTCAAGCAAAACGTAATAATCCACAGCTAGATGTTCAGGTAATTGCTGATAAGGCTAATCTAACTGATACCAATTCAATGATTGCAGTCTTGGAGCAAAATAACATTCCAGTCTATATTGCGTCAGCTTATGCAATTATGCATAATAAATTTATGGTGATCGATAATCAATCTGTCGAATATGGTAGTTTTAATTATTCAACTACCGCAGCGACCCGCCAAGCCAATAATGCAATTTGGATTGATAATAGCAACATTGCTGCCAGCTATACCGAACGCTGGAATGAAATCCGTGCAAATCAAGCAACTTCTGTTTACCAAATCAGTCAGTCGCAATATTCTGAGCAACCATATGATTCTGGTGTAAATGTTGTTGCCAGCGCAAAAACGGAAATAGCTGGAAAACAAATTTATAGTCTAACTCTTGATAATACTGATATTGATAGTGTTCATAATCTGGTTAATACAGAAAGTGCGATAATTTGTCCACCGGTAATTAGCGCCTTAGGAGCCAAATGCTTATCTAATTACGCTTATTATACTAAAGGGCAAAATTATCAGAGTTCACCGTTTTATCAGACAATAAATAATGCTCAGCAGTCAATTCAAATTGCCATCTTTACTTTTACCGATAAAGCTCTAGTGGATGATTTAATTGCTGCCAAAAATCGTGGAGTAAAAGTACAAGTTGTTGCTGATTATTCGCAAGGAATACAATCCTATAGTACCGCTGGATTTGAAAAATTAATTCAGAATGGAATTGAGGTTCGAATCAATAAATCATACGAATTATTACACGATAAATACATGATTGTTGATGGTAATACAATTGAAACTGGTAGCTATAATTATACTGCTTCAGCGCAAACTAAAAATGCCGAAAATTATCAAATCTATCATAATAATCAGCAATTGGCTCAACTTTATCAGCAAGATTGGCAGGCGATTTTTGATCAAGGATATCCATATCAAGCGCCAGCACAATAAATTTTAGTTATAGTTATTATTAAAAAAGAACTGATTTCAATGTGAGTGTAGATTTATTAACTTAAAAATCTATAACATCACGCAACACTAGAAATCAGTTCTTTTGTAATTCAATCAAAAAATCAAAAATTAAACTACTCAATCATCACCAATAAAACTCCATCAATAAACATCAATATGACCCGCAGGTAATTTCACATTCACCATTAAATCCTGTGGAACAACCTGATAAAAGCCCAAGCTGATTAATTTATCATAAAGTCCATTGCGAGTGTAAACATCAAATTTTATCCGTAATTGATTGGCAAATACTGCATCAATAGCACTTTTAGAAATAGTTTTATTTTCTGCCGTTGATATGACGCTAGCAATTTCTTGGCTAGTCAAACCATGAATGAATAAAAAGATGACCTGCTTTTCACGTTTGCTCAAATTAAATTTTTTAAAATTGGTATTAACCGAGAAATCATAAACCTTAAGCGCTTTAAGAATGCTAAATTTGAGATTAGTATACAGAATTTTGCGTAATTCTACATATAATCCAGCTACTTCATTGTTATCTGGATTTACTAGTGGTTTTTTATTGGTCGTATAAGGTTGAACAATACCTTCATAATAATTAAAATTAATTGAATAGTTTGGTGTCCTAGTTTGGATTATTTCTTCTTGCTCTTTTAATGATTGTGACTGAAAGTATTGCCCCAATTCATCGGGTAATCCGCGATTACCTTCTTGTGCTTGCTCACCGCGAACTTGCCGATATTGTTGGCTGCTAAAAAGAATCACTTGGTTTAAATCATAAATGGCAATTGGTGACAGAAGTGTTAGTTCATCAAGATTGCGATAATTGCTGATAATCAATTCAAGATATTCGGTATTTGATTTCATCTTTAGAACCTTTTCAATAAAATTAACTATTTATTTTTATAACTCAACTACAGTTTATTTCAATGATTTCGGGTGATTATAACACATCAGTTTTGTTAAATAAGCTTGAACTATGCTTATCATGACGGTCTACTTCGCAAGCAGCTGCTCATGGTGAATAATTTATTCGAAGTTTTGATATTTATATTGGATAAGTAAAATAAGCTTCCTTGTATAAGGAAGCTTATTGAGATTATAGAATGATATTATGATACCGTACGATCGTAAACCTTATTACCATAGATGTAGGTAGCATCTATAATTCGATCATCACCAAGAGAACTAATTGAAAATAGATAGTCTAGTAGGTCATGAGAGCTTCCCAAGCGGTAGTTTAATAAATCATTTGCAGCAGGATCGATTACGATAAAATCTGCTTCTTTACCAACTTCAAGACTACCAATATATTGATCCAGTTGTAAAGCTTTGGCTGAACCAAGAGTAGCAGAAAACCATCTGCTTAGAGTTTCAAGTTTAAATGAATTTAACATTGCAACTTTATAGGCATCGTCCATCACACGGAACATTGATAAGGTATTTCCCGCTGCCCAATCGGTAGCTAATGCAAATTTAGCATCTTTGGCAATTGCCACATCATAACGAAATAAACCACTACCTAAATAATTATTACTAGTTGGACAATTTGCTAAAATTGCTCCTTTGGTAACCATTCGGTTCCATTCACTCTCAGATAAATGAATACAGTGTCCATAGATTGATTTATCAGTTACCAAATCATATTTTTCATATACTGCAAGATAATCTTCTGCCCATGGAAATTTAGTCAATGTATCTTGAATTTCGTTTTTATTTTCACATAAATGACTTTGAATATAAACATCTGGATGTGTGTGAACAAATTCCTGACATAATTGCAAAGTTTCTTCGGTACAGCTTAATGCAAAGCGCGGAGTTAGAGCATAAGAAATTCTGCCGGTATTATGCCATTTTTGATACAGTTTCTCACTGATTTTCATGCTAGTTGCCGGCGTGGTTATTAAATCATCATTGCCATCGGTCATAATGGTATTGCCCATGATTACACGCATATTGTACTTATGCGTAATTTCAAATAACAAATCCGCACCATCATATGAATTAGGTAAATATGCACAAATTGAAGTCGTTCCATTTTTAAATAATTGTTTCAATAAAATTTCGTATTCACGTCTAGCAGAGATATCGCTCTTAAAAGCTACTTCACTTGGAAAAACATAATTATTCAACCAAGTTAACAATTTTTCACCATAAGCGCTAACTGCTGAAGTTTGAGTTGCATGCATATGGGCATCAATAAAGCCTGGTGTAATCAATTTATTGCTGTAATCGACCACTTGGTCTTCAGCACAGATTTGGTGCTTGATGATGCTATAATCGCCGACTGCGCTAATTTTTCCATTCTCCACCGCAATTAGTCCATCACGCAAGAAAGTAAAATGCTCTTCATCAGCAAATAAGCTATCCGGAACTAATCCCTGAATATTTGCTAACGTTGCACTATGGTTAAAAGTAAAGATTTTTCCACGATAAAATGTTTTCATTATGTTTTCCTTTTGTAAATTAAATTTTATGTTTAAATTTTGAGCTTAGCTATGGATTAATTCATTATCATGAATAATTTCACCTAGCTTGAATAGTTGTTTAGTCAATTTTTGCAGTAAAAAATAAACTGCTGATAAAGCTGGCAAGCAAGATTACTACCAAAATCGATAGTCCCAGATTGTAATGATGCCATGCTTGCTGAATAATTGGCTGATCAAGTAAATTACGTGCTGTCACTACCGTGTGTTTTGGCAAGCTGTACGAATTATTACCAATTATCGTTCCTATTCCTGGCTGCAAAATCAAGCCAGCAAACAGATAAGAAATTGTCAAGATACAAGAATTTGCCATTGGACGCAAACTAACTTCTTTAAATGCTACTTGTACTTCTTGGAAGGCCAACATACCACCACCACAGCCAATCCCAAATAATAGTTGTATCGCAGTGCTAATAGTATAAGCCTCTTCAGTCGGAAAGCGAACATATAATGTAACAATCATTGCTAGTAATAAAATCAAACTAAATGTAGCCGCAATAAGGCGATTGCGTTTATATTTACTTGATAGACTTCCTGCAATTACACCACCAATAGCAATTCCCAACGGAATCATTCCATTTAAAATAATTGCTTTTTGCGCGGTCATTTGAAAAATTACTTCACGGTATTTAACATTAAATAAATCTGCATAAGCTAAAATGGTTGCAAAGATTCCACCAAAATAGATAGTTGCAGCAATAAACCGCTTATTAAATAAAATTGTTTTCAAGTTTTTAAATAGCGAGCTGCCGTTTTGCGCCTTATTACTTTGTGGTTTATTCGGTAAAAATACGAAGATAAATCCTGCCGCAATTAACAATAAAATGCCAATCAAATTATATGCCATTTGATATGAATAACCGCTAATCAAACTACTCCCAAATATTGCAATTACACCTGCAGCAACATTACCAATGCTTTGGCTTAATGATGCAAAAAAAGCAAATTGACGCGAAAACTCCAGTTCAACAATATACAATACCCCTACAAAAGTACAGCCAAGCCCAAGTCCAATTATTACTCTGGCAACAATCAATAATCCAAAAACATGAGTATTGGCAAAGATTAATACTCCACTGGCAGCAAGTATTGCTGAAATTCCCAGCAAGAGTTTTGTAGATACTTTATTGATCAAATACCCAGAATAAAGTTGTGAAAAAGCAAATACTGCAAAAAAAGTACCAGATAATATCGCCAATTGAGTATTACCAAGATTGTTTGCTAATTGAATTGGTAAGGCATACGCACCAAATAATACCGAGCTCATGATGCTAATCATAAATAGGAATTCGGTAGAGATCCAACGACAATAACTTAATGATTTCATATAGGTTTCTTTCTTAATGTTTTTTTATTATTTGGGAATATGACAGCTCATCTGGCATATTCCTGAATCTGCACTACGACCGCTTATTTCATTTTTTTACCCATAATATAGGTGTGTGCAACCGAGCGATCGTCTCCAATAATCTGGAAGGCAAACAATAAATCACGAATATCTTGACTTTGCTCAGCACGAATAGCTAGATCACTGGTGCTATTAGAATCTAAAACAATGAAATCTGCTTCTTTACCATTTTCAAAGCTGCCAACATAGTGATCAATTGACATTGCACGAGCGGCACCAAGCGTTGCCAAATAATAATTTTCCAATGGGTCTAGTGGTTCAATATCGCGTGGATTATCAGCAAAAGCTTTTCGCAATTGGGTTACTTTATATGCTTCACCCATTGTTTTTAGCATTGATAAAGTTGTTCCTGCTGCATAATCGGTACCCATTCCTACCGTTGCATGGTGTCGGTTAGCTCTTTGTAGATTAAATAAACCGCTTCCCAAGAATAAGTTCGAGGTCGGTAGAAATGCACAAGATGATTTACGTGCTGCGATTAACTCAAATTCAGCATCATCAAGCCAAACGCAGTGTCCCATAATAGTTTTCTCGTTCATTAGTCCATAATGATCATAAACTTCAGTGTAGTTTTTTAATCCCGGGAATAATTTGGTAACCATATCGCCAGATTCTTTATTTTCTGCCAAATGTACCTGAATATGTATGTCTGGGTAATCTTTTAATAATGCCTGTGTTGCTTCCATCTCAGCCGGACTTAATAAGTACGCTGAACGAGGGCTTACAGCATAATTAGTTCGACCACGTTCATTCCAGCGTTTAATTAAGTTTTTATTGAAATCGTAGACCTCTGCAGGTGGCAAGCAGGCGTAATCAGGAGTGTTTACATCCATATACGCACTTCCGCCAATGATTCGCATATTGCGTTTCAATGCCGCATTAAATAATGCATCGGTTGAATTTGGAGAAATGGTGGCAAAAATTGCTGCACTGGTCGTTCCATGTTTAATTAATTCATCCAAGTATAAATTAGCAATTTTATCTGCATATTCGCGATCGGCTAATTTTCTCTCAGTTGGAATTGTGTATTTATTAAGCCATTGTACCAATTGTTCGCCGTAAGACCCAACCATTTCCATTTGTGGGTAATGAACATGAGAATCCATCAAACCAGGTGTAATTAATTTATTACTATAGTCAATGATTTCCGCCTGCGGATACTTAGCTTGTAATTCGTTAAAATCTCCGGCTTCAACTACTTTGCCATTGGCAACATACAATACTCCATTTGGAAAAAAGTGATATGCATTTTTATTAAATCTAGGATTGTCGGTAAAATAAAATACTGCGCTTTTGTAGCCAGTTAATTTGCTGTTATTGTTTGTTAGAGTATTCATTCTGTTTTCCTGTGAAAGTATTTTATTCAGAACGTTATTCTAATTTTTTGTGAAAAAAAAGGGTACTGGGTTTTTACGCGGGTTGCTGATTTAGAGCAAATTTGGTAGAGCTAAAAAAAGGCTAATGATCGTATATGTCTGAGACTTTTATATTTAAAAGAGAGTGAAGATAATCATGTATTTTAGAGCGGAGTTATTGATTGTGGAAAATTGTAAGCTATTTACAGAATAAGAATAGTACTATTAGGTCATGAGTTAAGAATTCAGTTATTCAAAATATCAGGTTAGTGTATAGGTATTTGATAGCTGTCATCGGATATTGAATAATATCCTTATTGAGCGCTTTAAGCGCTCTTTAAGATAAAAAAAGACTTATCTGCAGTTATAGATACCCTTTTGGATTGGTGCTTTGCCAATGCCAACTATCCTCGCACATCTTGGCTAAATCATATTCTGTGCTCCAATTTAGCAGCTGCTTGGCTTTAGCTGGATTGGCAAAGCACTTTGCTATATCACCTGCACGTCGTGGCTGAATTTGGTAGGGTATTTCTTTGCCACTAGCTTTAGCAAATGCTTTTACTACGTCTAAAACTGAATAACCAATACCTGTTCCCAAATTTACAGTGAGTAGCTCTTGATGTTTTGCCAGATATTCAAGGGCTTTGATGTGTCCACGCGCCAAATCAACAACGTGAATATAATCGCGTACCCCAGTACCATCATGAGTTGGATAATCGCCACCAAAAACGTTTAATTTTTCTAATTTACCAACTGCAACCTGAGTAATGTACGGCATTAAATTATTTGGAATTCCATTAGGATCTTCACCGATTAGCCCGGATGGATGTGCGCCAACCGGATTGAAGTAGCGCAGTAATCCCACCGCCCATGTTTTATCTGCCTGATAAATATCACGTAAAATTTGCTCCATCATTAATTTAGTCCAACCGTAGGGATTGGTCGCGGATAATGGAAAATCTTCAGTAATCGGAGTAGTGTGAGGGTCGCCATAAACTGTTGCGGATGAGCTAAAGACAATAGTTTTAACTTGTGCTTCAGCCATTGCTCTAAATAATGATAGACTGCCAGCGACGTTATTTTCATAATAGCGAGCAGGCTGTTGTACTGATTCACCGACTGCTTTGAGTGCCGCAAAATGAATTACGGCATCAATTTTATGCTGACTAAATATATTTGCCAAAGCATTTTGATCTAAAACATCCGCCTGATAAAATATCGGTTTTTTGCCACTGATCTGTTCAATTCTCTCTAAAACCTTGGGGCTGGAATTACAAAAATTATCTACGATAACTACTTGATAATCATGGGCTAATAGCTCAACTACTGTATGAGAACCAATATATCCTGCGCCACCCGTTACTAAAATTGTCTGCATATCTTTTGTTCCTTATCTTGCAAAATATTCTGATTTATTATTGGTTATTGATCATGCGGGTTAATTTTCCACCCAAGAGCCAGGCGATTATTGCTGCGCTCAGACCAAGTAAGAAAATATTTCTAAATAAATGTTCATAATTATTAAAACTGGCAATTTGTGTAGCTAGGTCATAACTTTCAGTTGAATTTTTTGCTGAATTATTAGCTACCAATGAGGCAATAAATGAGCCCAGTTTTATTCCCAGAGCACTGGTAATAAACCACATACCAATGGCAAAGCCACGCATTCTATCTGGTACCAGCTGAGCCATCAGTGATACGCCAAGCGCGCTAATGAGTAACTCTGACGATGCAAAAAAGACTGAAATTGCCAAAATTTCCCAGCCAAAACTGATTTGCTGACTTGGGTCAGTTGCCAAACATACAAAGTATAGCAAGCCATAAGCACATGAACTGAATAATAAGCCAATCGCAAATTTATATGGTAAAGAGAGGTCATTAGTGCCTAATTTACGATAAATAGCAGCAAATACCGGCGATAAAAGAATAATCCCACCAGTCCCTAAAAAGCCAGGTACTGACTGCGGATTAATATCCCAACCTAAGAAGTGTAAATTTACATGATGTTTATTGAAAAGCATGAACGATGTATTCTTTTGTTGGTAAATTACGAAAAATACTACAGCATAGAAAAGTAAAATTATTGCGACTATCATTTTCCTGCGTTGAGCATGGTTGCTTTCACGAATAACCTGCCAAATAAAATAGCCAAAAATTGCTATTGAAGCAACGGTAAGCAGTAGATTAATTAATTTGTCATTTTGCAACATTACACTGATGAAAATTAACCCCGCGATTAAGCTAAAAGCAAAAGGTGCTATTTTTTGTGGTGATAATTTTGCCAACCCTAGTGCATTATCAACGTGTTTAATCATTGCATAGTTTTTTAAGTTGTAAATGATTCCAACCAGTACGCCAGCCGAGCAAACCAGCAAAGCTGCGGTGTATCCGACATTTTTTGCGAGCATTGGAACTAATAACGAAGCACAGAACGAGCCCATGTTGATTGACATATAGAAATAAGTATAGGTTGCATCCAGTGTGTTTTTATCTTGTCCGTAAATTGAAGCAATTAAATTGGTTGGCGCGGGTTTAAATAGACATGACCCTAAGATTATCAGTGCCAGCGCAGTATAAACAAAAAGCGGACTAAAATTGCTACCAATTGCGAGTGCTGCATAGCCAAGGCATAAGAGAATTGCACCTGTAAACATAGTGCGCTTAATCCCCAATACATTATCGGCAACATAACCACCAACGGCATTAAAAACATAGGTTAAGGCAGCAAAGCCCCCCATTAGCGTTGTCGCAGTTGATTCACTAAAACCAAGTTTGGCGATATAGAAATAGATCGAAATATAATTGAAGCCATAATAGCCAAAGCGTTCAAAGAATTCTAAAAAGCATAAAATGAAAAATGGTTGTTTAAAGAAACTTTTCGACTCTGACATTTTGGCGCCTTTCAGGAGCAAAGATTAATTTTAGACCTTGATTCACGTTATTTTAACCTATCAAATTAGTTGCATTTAAATTATTGTATTGTATTTTGCGATAAAAGCATTATTGCCTGATATGAATAGAGATAACCCATATGCTATAATCTAGGGATATAAGGTTAAAATTGAGAATGGTTAGAGCGCATGAAGCTATTTCTGATGGCGATGAAAAATCGTAAGATGTTATTTAATCTGATTAAGTCAGATTTTAAAAACCGTTATTTAGGTAATCATCTTGGTATTGTCTGGGCATTTATTCAGCCACTGGTAATGGTCGCAGTTTATTGGTTTGTATTTACTAAAGGGTTTCGCGCAGGAGCTATTTCAGACGTTCCATTCTTATTGTGGTTGCTCGCTGGGATGGTGCCGTGGTTTTTATTGAACGATGCTATTATCAGCTCAAGTAACGCAATTGTGAGCCAAAGTTTTTTAGTGAAAAAAATAGTCTTTGAAGTTAAATTACTGCCGTTTGTTAAAATTGGCTCAGCTGTCCTCGTTAATCTTGCTTTCTGGGTATTTTTGTTAATTGTGTGCTTTGCATATGGTTATTACCCGAGCGTATGGTGGTTACAATTGGCCTACTATATGTTATGTATAATTGCAATCAGCTTGAGCTTGGGGCTGCTATTTTCAGCAATCATGCCGTTTATGCCAGATGTCGGGCAAATTATAAGTGTAGTTTTTCAGGTTTTATTTTGGGCTACCCCAGTTATGTGGAACGAAACAATGCTCCACGGAAAGTTAATTTATATAATAAAACTTAACCCTTTTGCTTATATTGTCAATGGTTTTCGTGAAACATTAATTAATCATCAGCCATTTTGGCAGCATTATGCCATGATGATATATTTTTGGGGTGTTACTTTGTTTATTTACTGGCTTGGTAATCGTACTTTTAATAAATTGCGCCCACATTTTGCCGATGTATTGTAAGGTGCAACTATGAATAACAATATCGCGATTAAAGTTGAAAATTTATCCAAAGTTTATAAATTATACAATGCACCATTTGATCGGATGAAAGAAGCATTACATCCATTTAAAAAGAAATACCACCATGAGCATTTTGCGTTAAATAATCTTAGTTTTGAAGTTGAAAAAGGTGATGTAGTTGGAATCGTTGGCAGAAACGGGGCCGGTAAATCTACTTTATTGAAGATTATTACTGGGGTATTATCTCCTACTACGGGTAGTATAAAAACTATCGGAAATATTGCCGCATTACTAGAGCTTGGCTCTGGCTTTAATCCAGAATATACGGGTCTGGAAAATATTTATTTTCAGGGCAATTTGATGGGATTTACCAAACATGAGGTAGATCAAAAGTTGGCAACCATATTGGAGTTTGCTGATATTGGTGATTTTATTTATCAACCATTTAAAACTTATTCCTCAGGCATGTCTGCACGCTTAGCTTTTGCGGTAGCTATTAACGTTGAACCCGAAATACTGATCGTTGATGAAGCTCTCTCTGTGGGCGATATGGCGTTTCAAGCCAAGTGCTCGTTGCGTATGAAACAACTTAAAGAAACGGGCGTTACAATATTTTTTGTGTCCCATTCTTTGGCAACAGTTAAGGCGCTTTGTAATAAAGCACTTTATATAGATAAAGGTAAATTAGTTCTTTATGGCGATGTTAAAGATGTTTGCCAGCTTTATGAAAAAGAAATTAATCAGTCTTTTACAGGAGTAAAAGATATTATTTCTCAAATAGATAAAGAAGATAAACCAGTATTAAACTTAGGTACGGTAGAATATTCTGCAGAGATTAATCCATTTTTTCAGAGTAACTGTAATGTTTATCGAGCTGGCGACGGTGGCGCTGAAATTCTGAACGTCCAATTATTTGTAAATCAACAAATGACTAATCAGGTTAGTTTAGGAGATCACGTTAAATTAAGAATATCAGTTCGTTATAATCGAGACATTTTAACTGAGGGAACTCTAGGCTACATGGTGCAGAACATGCAAGGTGTTAATGTGTTCGGCTATAACGTTTATAATTCTGGAACCTTATTGCCGGCAATGCAGAAAAATGATGTTCTTATTTTTGATTTTGAATTTGCAAATTTACTTGCTCCAGGAGAATACACGGTTTCAGTTGGCGTAAAAGCGGAAGCTGTCCAACCTGTATTTCTTGATCAAGTGCAATTAGCCGCAGATATGACCGTTTTACCAATTAAAGAAAACTATGTTCCGGGCATATTTTTTGTTGAAAATAACTGTCATTTAGTTAAGGTGTGTAAATGAGACGAATAATTACTTATGGAACCTTTGATTTAACTCATGTCGGACATGTTAATCTGCTCAGAAGAGCGAAACAGTTGGGTGATTATTTGATTGTTGGGCTTTCCAGTGACAGCTTTAACTCATTAAAAGGCAAGCAGTCAATTTTCCCATATGAGCACCGTAAAGAAATTTTGGAGTCAATACGTTTTGTTGATCTGGTAATTCCAGAAAATAATTGGGAACAAAAAGTTTCAGATATAATCAACTATCAAGTTGATATTTTCGTGATGGGAAATGACTGGGCTGGTAAATTTGACTCGTTAAAAGAGTATTGTGAAGTTATTTATTTACCACGGACTGAAGATATTTCAACAACTGAAATTAAACAAATGGTAAAGAACGAGGTATGAATAAAAAAATAGCTTTTGTTATTCATAATATGGTTTTATATCATACCATAAAGAATTTGTATAGTGAGTTAATTAAGCGACAGTTCTCTGTTGATATTTTTATTGCAGACAATGTATTGGAACCAGACTGGTTAGAGATGGCAGAAGATACTTATAAGGCATTAGTTAACCACGTTCGGGTTTTTAAGAGCTCAGAATATCAGGGGAACGAATATGATATTGGATTGTATCCGTATTTACCGTATCAATTTGAAGTTAAATCGAAATTTAATATTCGTTATCAATATGGTATAGCAAAGCCAGTATGGAATTTTAAAGCTGATACACTATTATTTGATTTTTGCTTGTGTTATGGCAATTATGATTATTCTTTTTTATCACATTATTGCCAAGCAGAGATTGTTGGTAACCTAAAATATGCGCATTTACCAAGTTCTTCACTGGATATTAAAATTAGTAGCAAAGATATTGGAGATTCAATTTGTGTTTTATATCTACCTACGTATGGTAAAGAATCATCGTTTGATTTGATAATTAATGATCTTTTAGCACTGCCATCTAATTATCAAATAAAAATAAAATTACATCATGGGACGGAATTTTTAGAGTCTGATCGCAGAGATGCCATAAAAGAATTACCGAACGTAGAGATCTATGGGCAGAATGCTTTATTAGAAGAGCTGTTGTTAGATTCGGATGTCGTAATATCTGACGGATCTTCAGCCTGTTTTGATGCAATTTATTTTTGTAAGCCTCTAATTCTTGCGGGTGAGTATTTTGGCGATGATTTTTATGGTGAAGAGCCAATTACTAAGCAATTATTTACTAAATATGGTATTGCCAGATATAACTCTGATGAATGTACATTGATGGAGTTAGTAAATAATACTTTAGCTAATAAAGCATATTTAGATAAAATTTCTGAATTGCGTGAGTATTTTTTTCCTGTGCGAGGGCAGCAAACATTGAATTTGGTGATTGATATTATTAATGATCTTACAAAAAAAAATACAGTTGAATATCAGTCTATTCGTAAAGCAATACAATCATATCTTAAAAACTCAATTGAGAGTAACAATAAGCTAAGCCGTGAGATAAATGATGCTAAATCACTTATTGCTACTCAAAAACTGGAGTTGGAAAGCATGAGAATAATTTTAGAGAATACACAAAATAAACTTGGTGGCGTTCAAAATGAATTAAACGGCATTTACAATTCAAGAGGTTGGAAGTTTATTAATAAATTAAGAAAATTAAGATGCTTATTTGTAAGAAACTATAAATAAGTACCATATTTAATGACGAGTTTTGTTTTAAATGATCAAATTTAGCTATTTATAGTATAGCTAAAAAGCAAGTTTAGTGTATAAGGAAGGTCTGGTTTTATCATTATGGTGTTGATAAAAAAAATAGTAAAAAAAGTATTACCTTGGAGAGTTCGTAATTATATTAAAACAAGAGTTTTTTTACGAAGAAATAACGGTGGTACTAATGATCAGGTGAGACCTTTGACTTATGGTAGTATTGATAATTTCATTCTAACTGATATACGTAACACATCTAATTTAGACGTACTCTATGTTTTTCCTGTGATAGATTGGGGTTTTAGATTTCAAAGACCACAACATTTCGCACGTGGATTTGCTCGTCAAAACTATAAAGTTTTTTATTTTACTACATCATTTAACCCTGCATCTGAGTACGGATATACTTTGCGAAGTATTGAGAACAACGTAATGGAAGTGCGATTAAATGTAAATTGCGAAGTAAATATTTATACGCAATGCATTAGCGAAGAGTTACGGCAATTTTGGATTAAATCAATAGGCAAATTTGAAACGGATTTTGGAATTGTAAATAAATTTATAAAACTAGACCATCCTTTTTGGATTGATATAGCTCGTTGCTTAGATGGTAAAGTTATTTATGATTGCATGGATGATCATGAGGGGTTTGAAGATGGTCTAGAACACGTTATAGCACTAGAAAAAAAAGCAATTCAATTGAGTGATTATTTAATCGTAAGTTCTGATAAGTTATATCAAAAATTTGCTTTGCAACATAATAATTGTGTGTTGATTGAAAATGCTTGCGATTTTGAATTTTTTTCTAAAGTACAAAGTGTGTATGAGGTTGATGAGCTAAAATCAAAGCTGTCAGGTAAAGGTGTAATTGGTTACTTTGGTGCTATAGCTAATTGGTTTGATTTAGAATGCTTAGAGTATCTGGTTCAGAAATTTTGTGATTATGATTTTATCCTGATTGGGCACACACATGGCTGTGAGGAAATTAATAAGCTGTCTAATTTAAAAAATGTTTATTTATTAGGCGAAAAACCATATAATGAATTACCAAGCTACTTAGAATTATTTGATATTTGTCTGATTCCATTTAAGATTATACCATTAACCTTGGCAACTAATCCTGTTAAAATGTTTGAATACTTATCTCTAGGGAAAGCTGTAGTTTCAACCGCATTGCCAGAAGTTTTAAAATATTCTAGTGTGGTATATACTGCTACAGACAAATTTGAGTTTGCAGAAAAAATAAAGCAGGCTTTTGCAGATCAATATGATATAAATTTGGTAAACTCCCGGGTAGAAGTGGCTCGTAGTAATTCTTGGGGAGTTAGATTTAACCAGTTAAATAATTTTATTAATAATTCTAACGTTGAACAACCAAAAGTAAGCGTAATTGTATTAACTTATAATAATTTAAGCCTAACTAAAAATTGTTTATATAGTTTGTATAAATATTCAAATTACAATAACTTAGAAATTATCGTAGTGGATAATTTATCTAGTGATGGTTCTAGAGAGTGGTTATGTGAATATGCCAAGGATAAAACTAATTTTAAATTGATATTGAATAATGTTAACGCTGGATTTAGCGCTGGAAATAACGTCGGAATAAAGCATGCTACTGGTGATTATGTATTTATCTTAAATAATGACACGTTTGTATCGCCGAATTGGATTCGTAATATGTTGTATCATTTTAAAAATAAAAAAGTCGGCTTAGTTGGTCCTGTTACCAATAATATTGGTAATCAAGCCAAAATTGCAGTACCAAATTATTTGACAGAAGCTGACTTTATAAAATGTGCCATTCGTATTCATTATGATAACTATGGGAAGACATACCAAATACTTGAGGGTAGTTTGGCATTTTTTTGTGTTGCGATAAAAAGAGAGGTTATTGATAGCGTTGGTATGCTTGATGAAAAATTTGGAAGAGGTTGGTTTGAAGATGATGATTATAATATTAGGGTGCGTGCAGCAGGATATGAAACCATAATTGCAGATGATGTATTTGTTCATCATGAACACTCTGCAACATTTGGTAAACTACCAGAAGGTGAAAAATTGGAACTTTTTGAGAAAAATAGACTCTACTTTGAAGAGAAGCATAATATTCGCTGGTTTCCTCATGCTACTAACCGTTAAATTAAAATAGCATTATTTAGAATTTGTTCATTAAAAATTATATATAAATTAATACATATAATTGTGTTTTAGCAGTTATACTTACTATAGGATTGATATATGGGAAGGAAGAAATTATTATTTATTTTTGGGACCCGTCCAGAAGCAATTAAAATGCTACCTGTTGTTAGTTATGCTCGAGAACATTATGCTGATAGGTTTTTAGTTAAAGTTTGTGTAACTGGGCAGCACCGTCAGATGTTGGATCAGGTATTAGACTTATTTGAAGTTATTCCTGATTATGACTTAGATATTATGGCTCATGGACAGGATTTGTACGATGTTACTGCCAAAGCCCTCTTAGGCTTGCGCCCTGTTTTAGCTGAGTATAAGCCAGACTGTGTATTGGTTCATGGTGATACGACTACAACATTAGCATCAAGCCTAGCTGCATATTATCAACGAATTCCTGTAGCTCATGTAGAAGCAGGATTAAGAACGCATAATATTTATAGTCCGTGGCCGGAAGAGATTAACCGTACTCTTACTGGTAGTATTGCTGAGTTTCATTTTGCACCAACTGCGGTTAGCCGGGCAAATTTATTACGGGAAAATATTACTAAACACGTTGAAGTTGTCGGTAATTCCGTTATTGATTCCCTATTATGGATGGTTAATAAGATAAATGTAAACAATAAATTAAATCAGCAGTTAACGACACATTTTGAGTCTTTGGGGTTAGATTTTTCTAAGCGTACAATTTTAATAACAGGTCATCGTCGTGAGAATTTTGGCGATGGTTTTGTTAATATTTGTCAGGCAATTAAAGAAATAGCACTAGAACACCCTGACGTACAATTAGTATATCCGGTACACTTGAATCCTAATGTGCAAAAGCCTGTAAATGAAATTTTAACCGGGGTTAGCAATATTCATCTTATTGAGCCGCAAGAGTATCAGCCGTTCGTATTTTTAATGCAGAAAGCATATTTAATTTTAACTGATTCAGGTGGTGTACAAGAAGAAGCTCCAAGCTTGAAAAAACCTGTACTGGTGATGCGCGATACTACTGAGCGACCTGAAGCCGTGAATGAAGGAACGGTTAAACTGGTTGGAACAGATAAAGCCTTGATCATAAATTCAATTAATGAGTTACTTGATGGTGGTAAATTATACCAACAAATGACTTCTGCAAGAAACCCATACGGAGATGGCAACACGTCCAAATTAATTTTAGATTATTTATTTGCAAATTTGAATTAAAATGAAACCTAGAATGCTATACCTAATGCACGTTCCATGGAGTTGGATAAAGCAAAGACCTCATTTTGTTGCGATCGAGCTTGCGAACTATTTTGATGTCACGGTAGTTGCAAGACCATCTAGCGATAAACAACTTAATGCTGAGTGTGAGAAAGTTATAATCAGGAACATAGGTGTTGCTGGTGAAAGTGTATTTATTCGCGGAATGAATTATATCCTACTAGTTTTATGGATTAATTACTGCTGTTTCTTTAAAAAGATAAAGTATTTGTGGATTACAGATCCTCGCTTGATTAAATTTTACCAAAAAATCATAGTAAGGAAGCCCTTAATTATTTATGATTGCATGGATAATACATCTGAGTTCCAAGAAATTAAACATTCATTGAAGAAGCAAGATAAATTCTTAAAGCAGGAGCAATATGTATTAGATAATGCACACTTAATAACAGTTTCATCAGAAACCTTAAAAAATATCCTATGTGAGAAGCATCATATTTTAGACCTCTCTAAGGTTATAGTGGTAAATAATGCATTAGATAAAAACTTCATTAAGCAAAATTTGGCGGATGTAAAGTTTAACGAATTATGTAGTAAACTTAAGACGAGTGGTAATAAACTAATTATATATTCAGGAACAATTGACACATGGATGCAATTTGATTGGTTGAAAGAATTAGTTTGCACAACTCCTGACATTGCTGTCGTTTTAATCGGTCCTAATGTTGCAGGTTTTTTGTCTGATAATGAGCGTCTGGTTTTGTTTGGTGCAATTGGACATAATTATCTTTTTAATGCTTTGAAAAATGCGGATGCATTTATTATGCCATTTAAAACGAATAAACTAATTGAATCTGTGGATCCCGTTAAAGTTTATGAGTACCTTGTTTGTGATCGACCAATTATTTTACCGTATTATTCGGAATTAGATAAATTTGCTCATTATGAAAGTGTCCATTTTTATGAAACTTTTGAGCAGTTTAAGAATATAGTCAGCAAGTGTTTGTTTACTGAACAGACAAAAAATGAAGTGGTTGATACTAGTGGATTTCTGGCTTCAAACGCTTGGAGTTATAGAGTTAGTGAAATTTACTCCAAACTAAATAAATGTAGCTAAAAAATAGCTCATCTAGGGTAAAGGTGATTAAATGTTTGATTATATTGTAATTGGTGCAGGTTTTTCTGGCGCAGTTCTGGCTGAACGAATTGCAACGCAGCTAAAGAAGCGGGTTTTAATTATTGAGCAGCGCAATCACATTGGCGGAAATTGTTATGACCAATACAACGAAGATGGTCTGTTAGTTTATAAATATGGACCGCGAGTGTTTCATACGCCAGATAAACAAATTTGGGATTACATCTCGCAGTTTACTGAGTGGAAGTCTTATCAACACAAAGTTGCGGCATATATTGATGGGCATTTAGTGCCAATTCCTTTTAATCTGAATAGTTTGATGATTCTTTTTCCTGAATACATGGCGCAGGATTTAACTCGTAAGCTGATTAAATATTTTGGGTTTGGCAAGAAAGTCCCGATTTTGGAGCTGCGTAAAACCCAAGATGATGACTTGAAAATGTTGGCAGATTTTATCTATAATAAAATTTATCTTAATTACACCTATAAGCAATGGGGGCTAAAACCAGACGAATTAGATGAGTATGTTACTGGGCGGATGCCGATTCATATTTCTTATGATGATCGCCACTCTCAAGACAGTTATCAAGGTATTCCGCGTTTTGGTTATAATCAGTTATTCAAAAAAATGTTGGGCAATCAAAATATTAAAGTTATGCTTAATACTGACTATCGTGAAGTAGTAACGGTAAATCATCGTAGCAAACAGATAAAATTCATGGAGCAACTTTTTGAAGGTAAATTAATTTTTACAGGTAAAATTGACGAATTATTTGATTATTGTTATGGAGAATTACCTTACCGAACGGTTGATTTTAAGATTAAAACCTTGCAGCAGGAACATTATCAAGATGTTGCAAGTATTAATTACCCAAATGATTATGATTTTACCCGGGTAACCGAAGTAAAACATTTGACTGGGCAGACTCATCCATATACGGCAATTGTTGAAGAGTATCATCGCGGATGTACTCGTAAAGATGTTCCTTATTACCCAATTCCAGCAGAACCAAATTTGGCAATGTTTGCGCAGTATAAGCAATTGGCTAAAGAATATCCAGATATTATTCTGTCTGGACATCTTGCTGATTATTGTTATTACGATATGAATGTGGCGGTATTAATGGCACTGGAGAAATTCAATAGTGAAATTAATGTATAATATGACGTCATCAGCTAAAGTTAGTGTTGCAATCGCAACTTATAATGGTGAAAGATATATAAAAGAACAGCTTGATAGCATCTTAGCCCAAACTCATTCTGTTGACGAAATTATTATTGTTGATGATTGTTCTTCAGATGAAACGTGGAACATTTTAGTCCAATACGCGACAAATAATAGCAAAATAATAATATTTCGCAATGAAACTAATTTAGGTGGTACGAAGTCGTTTGAAAAAGCAATCTGTGCTTGTCGTGGTGATTATATTGCACTTGCTGACCAAGATGATGTTTGGTTGTCAGAAAAAATTGCAACACTGATTGAGCAAATTGGGGATAATTGGTTAATTCACAGTGATGCATTTGTTGTTGATGCAAATCTTAATGTACTGCATCAATCATATTCTGGCTTGAAGCCAAACTTAAATGGTGATTTTGTTAAGTATCTGATAATGAATGATGTAACCGGTTGTACTGTATTATTTTTTCGCCAGTTGGTTGAAAAGTGCTTTCCCATTCCTGATGGGTATTATGTGCACGATCATTATTTGGCATTGATGGCAAGCTTTTTTAATAAAATTACGTATTGTGATAAACCTTTAATATTCTATCGTCAGCACTCAGCTAATCAAATAGGAAGTTCTAAATTGAAAGATTATACAGCTTGGCAAAAAAGATCTTCAGACTTTGTGAATAGTTGTAATGCATTATTATCAACCAAAACGTTTGAACGTAATCTAGATGTTAGGCAAGCTCTCAGCTATTATGAGGCTCGTTTAAATGCTCACCATGCTAGTTTGTCAGTTTATTTATGGAGTTACAAACATTTTGGTCTAACCAAAACCATGGAGTATTTAGCCATGACATTATTTGGTTCATTTGGTGCAAGATTGATATTTAAGCTAATTCGTTCTTAATTTTAAGGTGGTTATGGTGGTAAATAATTTAGTATCAATTGTGATGGCAACCTACAATGGTGAAAAATATCTCTCTCAGCAATTAGATAGTATATTGAACCAAACCCATCCTATTTATGAAATAATTATTGTTGACGATGGTTCCAGTGATGATACGCTAAATATTTTAAATACATATAGAGATAAATATAGTAATATAAAAGTTTATCCTAATCCTGAGAACATAGGTGTCGTAAAGAGTTTTGAGCGCGCTATAATGTTGGCTTCAGGTGGTTATGTTGCCTTAGCTGATCAAGATGATGTTTGGTTTAATAATAAGATTGAAGTGTTAGTAGCTGAAATTGGCGATAATTTACTGATTCATAGTGACGCGGTGTTGGTTGATGATGATATGAATGTACTGCAACCTTCTCATTTTGCTTGGGGTAAGCAGTCTGATAAAAATGGATTTTTTGATTACTTAGTTAATAGCAATGTAACTGGTTGTACTGTTTTAATGTCTCGCGAACTGATTAATTTAACGCTTCCATTCAGAAGCTATGTTTTACCGCATGATTGGTATTTTTCCTATTATGCTGCATATTGCGGACGGATAAAACTCTATCTTGAACCCCTGATTTACTATCGCCAGCATGCGGTTAATGTTTCTGGAGCAAAGAAAAAAACCTTTGCCCAATATCGCCAGAATTGCTTAGACTTAGGGAACGGTTATAATGATTTGTTAAAAGATAAATTCTTTGCAATGGATAAATCTCTCGTTTTTATGTGTGACTATAAATTGAGCCTTTACTCTCGGCGTTGGCATGGTGAAAACAGTATTTTCCAATTATTAAAAATGAAGAAGCAAGGGATTAAATTATTAGTATTTTATTTTATGATGACAAAATTACCTCTTTCGCTAAGTGAACGTTTTTATAATATTCTGCGCAAATTTATTTAGAAAAATTTAATATGAAAATTGCAATTATTCACGATTGGCTTTATGTCTATGGCGGAGCTGAAAGAGTATTGGAGCAGATGCTTGAATGTTTCCCTGATGCAGACATCTTTAGTGTTATTGATAATATACCAGAACAACAACGTTTTTTTGTTAAAAATAAAAAAGTTAAAACTTCTTATTTGCAAAATATACCATTTGCTAAAACCAAACATCGTCATTTTTTGCCCTTTATGCCACACGCTATTGAAAAATTAGATTTGGCTGGCTATGATATAATTATAAGTGGTTCACATGCTGTGGCATGTGGAGTAATTACCAAATCTACGCAACTGCATATTTGCTATTGTCATTCTGAACATATGCGGTATTTGTTTGAATATGGTGATTTATATAAGAGTACTAGTAAAATTGTAAGCTTAGCCCAACAGTACTTTTACCCAAAATTGCGCAAATGGTTAACAATAGCTATTCAGCGCCCTGATATACACGTAGCAAATTCAAAATATATTGCACAGTGGCATATGGATAAATTTGGTGTGAAAATCAATAAGGTTATTTATCCTAGCGTTGATGTCGATTATTTTAGTCAATTCTATAAAGAGGTAAAGCAAGATTATTATATTACGGTTGGAAGACTTGTAGAGTATAAACGATTTGATTTAGTTATAAATGCATTTAATCTTTTAGGTAAGAAATTAATTGTTGTAGGGGATGGAGCGACACGAAGTAATTTAGAAGCAATAGCTAAATCTAACATTGAATTTGTTGGGTATAAAAATAAAAAAGAAGTTGCAGAGTTAATTTCTGGAGCAAAGGCGTTTGTGTTTGCATCACAGGAAGCTTTTGGTATTGTTAATGTAGAAGCTCAAGCATGTGGAACTCCTGTTATTGTATACTCTGGTGGTGGTTCAAAAGAGGTTGTTAATGATGAAAGGTCTTCATGTCCTACTGGAGTAATCTTTGAGAAGCAATGTGTCGAAGATATTGTAAAATCCGTTGAAACCTTTGAGGCGAACCATGAAAAATTTTCAGCACGTAATTGTTTGGTAAACGCAATGAATTTTTCATGTCAAGAATTTAAAGTACAATTTAGCAAATTTGTTAATGAAGAGTATGCTAAATTTATTAAATTATCAGGTGCTTTGTAATGACGGTAAGAGTTGCTATTATTCATGATTGGTTATATACCTATGCTGGAGCAGAGAAAGTTCTAGAGCAGATAATTAATTGTTTTCCAGATGCAGATTTATTTAGCTTGATTGATTTTTTACCAGATAATGAGCGTGGGTTTATACAGAATAAGTCAGTTATAACTTCGTTTATTCAAAAATTACCATTTGCTAAAACCAAGCATCGTGAATACCTACCACTTATGCCATTAGCTGTAGAGCAGTTCGATGTAAGTAGTTATGACCTTGTTATTAGTAGTTCGCACGCTGTAGCTAAAGGAGTTTTGACTGGACCTGATCAATTACACATTTGCTATTGTCATTCACCGATTCGTTATGCTTGGGATATGCAGCACCAGTATTTGCGTGAAGCTGGTCTTCTACGAGGTATAAAATCATGCTTAACACGCTATATCTTACACAAGATTAGGCTATGGGATTACCGAACTGCAAATGGAGTTGATTATTTTGTCGCCAATTCACATTTTATCGCCAAACGAATTTACAAAGTTTATCGGCGTGAAGCTGAAGTCATCTATCCTAATGTTGATACGGATAAATTTACGCCATCAATGGACAAGCAAGATTTTTATTTAACGGTCTCGCGAATGGTGCCATATAAGAAAATCGCATTAATTGCAGAAGCTTTTGCTGCGATGCCAGATAAAAAATTAAAAATAGTCGGAACAGGTCCTGATTACAAAAAAATCCAGCAATTAGTCGCTAATTGTTCTAATATTGAATTATTAGGTTTTGTTGAAGACGAACCGCTTAGATTACTTATGCAACAGGCTAAAGCCTTTGTTTTTGCAGCAGAAGAAGATTTTGGTATCGTACCTGTGGAAGCACAGGCTTGTGGAACTCCTGTGATTGCATATGCACGAGGTGGTGCATTAGAAACCGTAAATGGTTTGGATAGCCTAAAGCCAACTGGTGTGTTTTTTGCGAGTCAGACGATAGAATCGATTCAACAAGCCGTATCAGAATTTGAACAGCAATCGGTAATTACTCCTGAGTTATGTGTAGTTAATGCAAAGCGATTTGCTGCTGCGCGCTTTAGAGCCGAATTTAAAGACTTTGTTATAACTAAATATCAGGAATTTATTAAGAAATAGTATGAAACGTCTCTTTTTACAAAAGTATTTATTACTTGCCAGCGATTTATTTTCGCTGACATTTACATACTGGCTGAGTATTCAGATTGCCAACGTATTAGAGCCTGCACGCCTACATCGTTTTGATACCGATCATTTGGTTTTGGTGAAAGCATTAAATGCGTTGGTTATTCTTGCAATGTTTTGGATTGCTGAGCTCTATGTGAAACGCCGTCCAACTTGGGAGGAGTTACGAATAATCTATAAACAAATTATTTATATTTTAATTTTAGATTTTGTAGTGATTTCACTTAGCCGTTCTGAACATGTAACATACTTGTTTTTCTTCATGTATTGGGCTTTATTATTTGTAATTTTGCCACTATTTAGAACTTTTACCATTCGAATTTTGTTGCATTATAAACTCTGGCAACGCAGGGTTTATATTGTTGGTACTGGAGATACCGCGCTTAGTGCATATAGCTTATTGAAAAATCGTCGTTTAATGGGTTTTCAAATTCATGGGTTTGTTGATATTAATCGAGAACGAATCACAAGTGAAAAATTAAGTGTAGCGTTTGAAAATAAAGATTTCCCGCTCTTGGGACTCAAAGATTTGCTGGACAAAAATAAAACCTGTGAAGTTGTGGTTGCGCTTGATTCCTTGGAGATGGTTCGCAATATTGATAAAATTTTCCTAATGCAGCGCAATTTTATGTTTGTAAGCATAGTGCCAGATTTTGATGGTTTACCTTTGTATGGAATAGAGATTAATCACTTTTTTGGCAATGAGCAATTAATGTTGCGTTTAGAAAATAATCTTAACCGGCGTCTAAATCGCTTGGTTAAAATGTTTTTTGATTATGGTGTCGTTTTACTTTGTTTACCGGTAGTGTTACCTTTGATGTTATTAATAGGTTTTTTAATTTTCCTTGAAGATCGCGGTAATCCATTTTTTATTCAGCCACGTTTGGGTTATGATGGCAGAACTTTCGGTTGTATCAAATTTCGTAGTATGCATAAAAATGCTGAAAAAATGCTAAACTCTTGGCGAGAGGAAAATAATGAGATCTATCAGCGTTATGTTGCAAATAATTTCAAACTAGATAATGATCCACGGGTTACTCGAATCGGTAGATTATTACGTAAAACTAGTTTAGATGAATTAGGTCAGTTATTGAATGTACTTAAAGGTGAGATGAGTCTAGTTGGTCCACGCCCGCTGTTAGCGCGTGAACTTGGCGATTATAATGATGGAATATTTTATTATGCAATGGTGAAACCAGGAATTACTGGAATGTGGCAAGTAAGTGGCAGAAGTAAAACTTCGTTTGCAGATCGTTGTCGTTTGGATACTTGGTATATCAAAAATTGGTCGCTGTGGTATGATGTGGTTATACTCATCAAAACAATTGGTGTAGTGCTAAAGAGGGATGGAGCATATTAGGTAAATACAATATCTAATCGTAACAAAGTATCCTACAGACTAAGTAAATAGGTTATAATGAAGAGTTTTGTTTTTAATTTTGAGGAGTAGTGTCATAAGCACTGAAAAACAAGCGCGCATTAACGGCGCAATTACAGCACCTGAGGTGCGTTTGATTATTGATGAAACTGGTGAGCAATTGGGTGTGGTTTCTATCCATGCAGCTATGGCTAAAGCTAATGAATTAGAGTTGGATTTAGTTGAGATATCTCCTAATGCTAACCCTCCAGTGTGTAAAGTTATGGATTTTGGTAAGTTTAAGTATCATGAGCAGAAAAAAGCTCATGCAGCTAAACAAAATCAGAAGCAAGTTCATGTTAAAGAGATTAAGCTGCGTCCTGTTACTGACGAGCATGATTATCAGATTAAATTAAAAAATGCCAAGCGTTTTCTTGAGGATGGTGATAAAGTTAAATTTATCGTTCAATTCCGTGGTCGTGAAATGGCGCATCAGGAATTTGGGATTCGCTATTTAGAAAAAGCAGAGCAGGATTTATTGGATTTGGTTGTAGTTGAAATGCGCCCTAAAGTTGAAGGTCGTAATGCAATTATGATCGTATCACCGAAAAAGAAAAAATAATATGAAAGTCAGCGGCTTTACCTTTTTGCGCAATGGTATGATTTTAGGCTACCCATATATTGAGAGCCTAAAGTCGTTATTGGCGGTTTGTGATGAAGTGGTTGTCGCATTGGGGAACAGTGATGATGACACTTTAGCACAGGTTCAGGCGCTGAATAATCCTAAGCTACGTATTATTCAAACCACGTGGAATGAGAATATGCAAGATCGTGGTTATACGTATGCGCAACAGAAAATGATCGCACAGTTTAACTGTACTGGTGATTGGGCATTTTATCTTGAAGGTGATGAAATAATTCATGAGCAAGATTATGCAACTATTCGTGCAGCAATGGAAAAGCATCTGAATGATAAAGAAGTTGAAGCATTGGTTTTTGATTATTATCATTTTTATGGTTCGCCATCGACAATTGCATACTCCCCGCGTTGGTATCGTCGTGCACCGCGAATTATTCGCAATACGGTTCGTAGTTGGGCTCCTGATGGTTTATTTTGGTTGATTATGAATGAGAATCGTCAGGGGCGCTATCCTAATGCGGCTTTGGTTGGTTGTCATCTGTATCACTACGGTCATGTACGCTCAGTTGCTAAGATGAACGAAAAGCAAAAGCGTGTCGAACGCTACTGGGGGAAAACGCCTAAAGAGTTTGTGGGATATGGGGATATTGATCCACTCAGTATCCGTGCTTTCAGCGGAACTCATCCAGAAATCGCAGCTTCTTGGCTCACAAATGATGCTGAGCAGAAGCTTGAATTCAACCCAGATTATTCTCTAAGCCGCCGTGATAAAAAACATCGGTTGATGATGAAGCTAGAGCAATTCCTAGGTGGCAAAGATTTTGCCAAAAAACACTATAAATTAATTCGAGACTAATAATGAATCTAGCAAAAGATAGAAAAGCACTTCAACAATATTGGTGGTTGACGCTGGCTTTTCTAACCGCAATTGCGCTGCCTCTATCAACGGCATTACAAAATGCAACTCTTCCTTTAATTGTCTGTAGCGTAATCTTGTCTAAAGATCTGCGTGGAAAACTTCCACAGGTTGTTAAAGAGCCTTTGGTTGTAGTTAGCTTAGTTTTTTATGCTCTCTTCCTCTTTGGTTCACTTTGGTCAACTGGTAGCGCTCATGATATAAGTAAAATGTTGCTAAAGATGATCGGGCTTGTTGAATTACCCTTTATTATTGCCTTTTTTAGCTCGGATGATAAGCGTAAGTCAGCTTTGTGGGGCTTTGGTATTGGTATCGCTTTGACCATCTTCTTTTCCTATCTTTCAATTTGGACAAATCATCCGATGTTTCATGCTAAAACCTGGGGTTTGCAGTATGGAATATTTAGAATGCATATGTACCATACCTATTTTTTAGCATTGTTTGCGTGCTGGTTGCTGTATTTGCAATTAAATAAACAGATTAAACCTAAATGGTTAAAAGTTGTGGCATGGATCAGTATTTTTGTTTTACTCCATAATATCTATTATGAAACCTGGAGCCGTACTGGACAAATATTGTGTTTGTTAATGGTGATTAGTATTTTTATTCAATGGCGTCTGAAAATTGGCTTGATTGTTTCTGCCGTGATTTTATTTGTCATTACACCAACTTTAATTTATACTTCTTCATCTGTTCAGGCTAAGATAAAAACTTATCAGGAAAATGTACAACAGTATAAGGCTGGAAAATTTGATCCGCAAAATCCTTCAATGTATTTGCGCTGGACATTCCATAAGTATGCTAAGGAGATCATTGCTGAAAAACCAGTAATTGGGCATGGAACTGGTAGCTATCCAGGTGAGTATGCTCGTTTATCTGCGCGTGATCATAATCCTTTTGGTAACTCTCAACCACACAGCGATTATTTATGGTTTGGCGCGGAGCTGGGCTATATTGGAATGATAACATTTATTGTTTTTTTAGCAACCTTGTTTATTCGTTCTTTTAGTTTAGCGCGTCCATATCGCGATTTCGGCGTGACGGTTGCTTTGGTTTATGCCGCTGCGTGTTATGAAAATGGTTATTTTTCTGATTCGGTATCAGGTTTGGCATTCTTTGCTCTGGTTGGCTTATTGTTTGCCACTCGCTATGAGGATCGCAATCTTAAACCTACTGTCACGAATTAGTTAATGTGCAGATGTTTAGTCAACGTTATTGCCCAAATTTTAGGACTCAGATTGCGACAGATGCTGAGGCAAAACTGGCGAGAGAAACTTGGTTTTTGCGCTTTAAAGAAAACTATCAATTATTTCGGCGCAGTTTATTTTTGCGTCTAAGTGGTCAAAAGAAACTTGAACTGGAGTATATACCTAAGTCATGCCAGCGTATTCTATGGATAAATACATCTATTCGTAATATAGGTGATGCAGTTATGAATTTAAGCGGCAGAGTCTTGTTGAAAGACAAATATCAGCTTGACTTGTTGGCGGTTTCATCCTATGCCGAGCTATTTAGCAATGATGATGTGTTTCAAAATATTTACACTGATGTTACTCGACTTCAAGATAATTATGATTTGATTATTTTAGATACAGTTAAGAGTCGTAGCTTGAATGTTAAGTTAAAATATTACAAAAATATCCCTTTCTGCCATTTACGAGGACATTTTGATGGGATTGAGTTTAATTGGGTTGATTTCAGTTTCCACCGTATTAACGCACTATTATCATACCCATATAATCAGCAACAGCTTGAGCAGTTAAGTGATCATCATCTATGTCTACCAAAATGTATTAATTGGTTTAAATCGTCTAAACCTTATATCGTTATTGCCGTAGGTGGTGAAGATGTTGAACGCAGGTCTTATGGATACTGGGCTGAGGTAATTGATTATATTCTTACAAAAAATTCCAATTATGACGTTGTTTTGGTCGGTAGTGAAAATGGTCTTGAAATTGCAGATAGATTGATGCAATGCTATCCGGAACTTACTAATTTTGTAAATCAAATTAGTTTATTGGAGACTTCAAAAGTTATTGCTGAGTGTAGTATTTTTATTGGCTGTGATGGTGGTTTGCTGCATATTGCCGCAGGATTTCACAAGCTAGGTGTTGGACTGTTTGGGTATTTTGCCCCAAAGTTTCGTTTAACTCAAAGATCTAGTATGCAAAGTATTTATGATGAAAGAATGGTAAATAATATTCCTTCTGAACAATTGATTCAAAAAATTAATACGTTAATTGATAATTTATCCAACTCCTCAAATGTTTAAGTGGTGGAATAAATGTATATAAGTTTGATAATTTCAACCTATAATCGACCAGATGCATTAGAACTGGTTTTAATGAGTGTTGCAAAGCAAACTATTCCAAGCGATTTAGTATTAGAAGTCTTAGTTGCAGACGATGGTTCTGGAATCGAAACAAAAACTTTGGTCACTAAATTTCAACAAGATTTTCCTTTTGAGTTATTGCATATTTGGCACGAGGATATTGGCTTTCGCTTGGCAGCAATTCGTAATTTAGCAACAAGCAGATCTAGTGGGGAATATTTAATTTTTATTGATGGCGATTGTTTAATTGCACCAGATTTTATTTTAAATCAGATGCGACTAGCAGAGAGAGGATACTTTGTTGGAGGTAATCGGGTGCTGCTTAGTGAGTCATATACTAAATCCGCACTCAGTAATAAATCAGTCAGCATTGCCACTACCTCGGTTATTTCTTCAGTCTTAGCTAGATTAAGCGGTAAAACTAACAAATGGTTACCAGCGCTACGTCTAAACTCTTCTGCAGCATGGCGCAAGAAACATTCACAGAACTGGCGTCGTCCTAAGGGGTGCAATATGGCATTGTGGAGAGACGATTGTTTAACTGTGAATGGTTTTGATGAGGGTTTCGCTGGCTGGGGACACGAAGATGCTGACTTTTTGGTTCGCTTACTTCATGCTGGTATTCAGATAAAAGATGGACGTTTTGCTGTACCAGTATATCATTTGTGGCATAAAGTCAATGATCGTAGTAACGAAGCTGAAAATATGCGACGTTTAATGGAACGTGTGAATAATAAAGGTTTTATTCGTGCTACTAGCGGTGTTGATAAATATTTAAATACCGGAGTGTAGCGCTTATACAAAAATGAATGATTATTATACGTAAATAAGTCTTTGTTTTTTTATTGCTCAACGTTATAATAATGTCATCCAAGATCTATTATCTATTATTTTAGTATAGGGGCTATCATGAAAAAAATCACACTTTTATTATCAACTTGTTTTTTAATCGGCGTAGTGGGTGCTGAACCGGTTGGCGCTTTGATTACTAAAGGTCAATTTACCAAAATTTTCCCATTATCAAATGGTGATTATCTATTACAACAGTATAAATCAGATAGTGCCAGCTTAACTAAATATAGCCAGAGTGAATATATTCCTGCTGTGACTGGTGTTTGTAAAGAATTTGAGGACAAAAAAGACTGGACAGGACAGGCTAACTGTTTACAAAAAAATGCGCCTAATTACTATGCTGCATTATCTAAACTGCAAACTTTATCCGGACAATTACAGAATTGTCCATCAGTAAGTGCAGTTGATAGCCATGGTAAAAAGGTTGATTTTAGTGGTGAGCTTCCTAAGCCAGGTGCGATTAGTAAGATAACTACGCTTTATACATATGAAAATTTTGAAGAAACAGCAGAGTATTTTCCGCAATTTTTATCTAATTCAGCTAATGCTAAGCGTGAACTAGCAGCGTTGTTGGCAAATGTTCAACAAGAGACGACGGGTTTATGTTTTGCGTCAGAAACACCATTTGATATTTTAGTTAAGCTAAACACTCCGGCAGATTTTTCAAATATCAAAAATGCACAACTTTGTGCTTGGCTTAATGATGAAGATAAAAAAGCCTTGGCTGCTCAGGGTGTTTCTAATCTACCTGCGCCTTGTTCTGATTGGAATATTACTCCAGAAACTAGGTCTAAGTTAATTAAGTATACGTTAAATGTAAAAAAACCACACGGGAAATATTGTGGTGGAGATGCGGCTTGCCAAAACTCCAATAATTACTACTTTGGTCGTGGTGCAATCCAATTAAGTTATCCGTACAATTATAAAGCCTTTGGTCAGTCTGATTTTATAAAAGCTAAAGGATATGATCTAGTTGCTAATCCAGATTTGGTAACCAGCCCTGCAGGCAATACAGGTAAATTTAGTTTATTATGGGGAACTGCATTGTGGTTCTGGATGACTCCCCAATCTCCTAAACCTTCTGCTCACGCTGTGATGACCAATCAATGGGTTCCAACTGCTGAAGATTTGAGCAAGAATAGAAAACCTGGATTTGGAACTGTAATAAATATCATCAATGGTGGTTTAGAATGTGGAGAAGGGCGCGGTTCAGACAAAGATATCAAAGCACAAAATCGAATTGATGCTTATCAGCGTATTTTAGCCATTATGAACGCACCGAAAGAAGATAGTGGTAAGTATCCGCTTGATTGTAAAAATAGTAAAGATTTTACCAAGTAAGTATGCTATAATCTTCCCCTCAAAAAGGTGGATAGTTAGGTTCCTCAAGTTCTCGTTATGCGAGCACCTGCTATCTGAATAAAAACTGCGATTAAAAAAGGTGCATTACATGCCTAAAATGAAATCAAAGTCTGGTGCGAAAAAACGCTTTATCGTTCAAGG
>CAYIZV010000015.1:0-45242 GCA_964367915.1 uncultured Neisseria sp. | reverse complement strand
TTGATTCTTGGGCGCGAAGGATTGATAAAAAAGACGACGCGGTGTAGCTAGAACTACATAAAGAGTCTTTTTTGAAATCCGACAAAGTACAAGATTTAAAGACGAAGAGTTAAATTAATTTTGAAATAATCATAGCCACTAATTTAATTGAGTCTAAATATACGATTAAATTTAGAGGCTATTTTTTTATGGTATATAGCTCTTGGGAAAGAGTATAATATTGATGATTACACTTAAAAAATTAAATAAATTTATTGGAGAGTAATAAATTAACATTAATAAAGCCAAGGCACCGTTATATTTAATAGTTAGTATATTATTAATAATAAGTATTTTGGGTTTAATCTATTCATTGGTTGAACTTCAACGCTTCCGTAATGACGATATGTTGAAGATTAAAAAGCAACAAAGCAAATTACTCGTTATTACTAGTTCATCATTGGATCAAAAAATTGGTAATATCACGCAGCACATGGACGGTTATGCTAATCAAATTTCCACTCAAGAGATTAAGGCTAAAGATTTAGGACCAATAATCAATCATGATTTAGAAGCTAACTATAGTAGTATCTTAGGGGTTGGTGTTATCTTCCTTGATCAGAACGAAAATATCAAGCATCATCGCTTATATTGGGAGTTACAAAATTATTCCTTAGTTAATAAGAGGTATAATAAGACTCGTGATGATGAACTTCGCTGGTTAAGCAAGTCAAAGCAACATCCCAAGCGTTGGAGTCGACCTTATTATGATAAAAACTTAAAACAATATGTTATTAGTTATATTACAACCTTCTATAATTCAGAAACGCATCAAGCTGAGGGCTTGATAGTCTTGGATATTGACCTAAAAGGGCTAGTTAATCTAATCGCCAAGAATATTGGAGAAAAATTTACAACTGTGATTTCTGATGATGGTTATTATGTTTACAGTGCTAATTCAGAAAAAATTGTAACGCGAGCCAGCTTTACCCAAGGGCGTGACAATGACAGTCTAATTGATCGACAAATATTCAATTATAATAAAGCTAAACCATGTTTATCATTATGCCATAATGTAGTTAATCAACAAGATGTTGAAACCTATGCGATTTATCAACATTTAAGAAATGCTCCATGGTTAATTCTTGCTAAATTTAATCCGCAAGATTTAGAGTTCTTGAGCCGAGCGACGGATAATTCTGATCTAATGCTTAAAATTGCAAGTACAACCTCAATTGTTATTTGCTTGGGTTTGATGCTCATAATTTGGCGTATGAAATTCAGAAATCAATATAAACAGTATTGGATTGCAACCGCATTTGTTTCTTTGTGTTTTTTAGCTGGAACTATTTATACTTGGAATGTTTCACGTAATCTATATTTTGTTGATTCCTCTCAAGCAATAACATCAGATCACATTATGCAAACAGCCATAAAAAAATATCAAAAAGAAGCAACTTTGAAGAATCTTGGCGAAATTACTCAAATTCCTACTGCTATCATGGTTGATACTGCCGAGTTTCTTACTTCGTATAATCTACAACTGACTGGCACGATTATGCAGAGCTATCCGATAGAGTCAGGGATACAGTACGGAATTAAATTTAATAATGCATTTGATAGTCAGATTAAGCTTATTTCAGATAGTTATACTAATAATTCACATTTATTAATCTGGTCATTTCAAACTAAGATTCGTGAAAATTTTGACTATAAAGACTTTCCGTTTAATCATGGTAAGATTTGGCTTTCGATTAGCCCACTAAATAGTAGTCAGCGAGTAGTTTTTACACCTAACTTTAGCTATTATAATGGGTTAAGTGATATTAATGCCAATTATGGGGTTAGTCCTAATATTATTGTACCTGGATGGTTAATCAAAGGTAGTTTTTTTAGTTTCACCAATGATGATTCACGGATGATTGATGAAGTTGATAATTATGCTACAGTACATTTACCTGCGTTGACCTTTAATATGGTTATAAACTCTACCATCGGAGATGCAATTATTACAACCATTACTCCGCCAGTAGTTATTATTTTAATTTTATTTATGGTGCTGTTGACGATAAGTAAACATAAAAACAAATTTATTGAGTTTAAATTGTCTTCGATAATCGGATCTTGCAGCGGGGTTTTATTTACAATTGTGTTTACTCATGTAAGTTTACGAAATAAACTGACTTCCGAGATTATGTATATCGAATATATCTATCTTCTGATGTATATTGTTGTAATTATGATTCCGGTCAATGCATTTTTATTTGCTAAAACTAAAATAAAGCCAATAAGATATGGTGATAATTTGATATTTAAATCATTGTTTATTTTATTGACGACAGGATTTATTTTTGTAATGACGCTGTGCAGCTTTTCTTGATAATTATTTACCCTTGATTGCATCTTTTGAGGATTTTATTTGACAAAAATAATGTAATGATGTATCATTACGTCATGACATAATTTATTGAGGTCAAAATGTTTTCATATCATCCATATTCCTTATTGTGGCGAAGCTGATTTTAACTACCTGATTAGCAGCTGCATTACAGAGCTTTTGCAGTAAGATGTACTCGCAGTATATGTTATAATTTTCGCACTTTAAGGAATCCACACAATGAGTCTATTTAATAATTCAGATTTACAACAAAAATTTAGCCAAATAAACCCGCGGGTTAGGCAATTAGCGTATGACAGTTTAACCCCGATTTTAGCCTATACCACAATTGGTGGCATTGGGGCAGCAATGATGGAGTCAGCTTACGATGAAGGATATGGCAAATATTCTTTTATTGGAATTAATCCTCTTGCAACACTACGCGCTACTGCTTGCGATGTTACGATTGATTATGATGGCACGACTACCAGCCATCAGGTTGATCCTTATAGTCTATTACCTGAGTTTACCAACGGACGCAAAGCCTTTGGGTTTATTACTTACGATGGAGTAAGAGTTAAAGAACGCTTGCCAGATCGTCATCCACCTAAAGCCGTGCCAGATTTTTTCTTTAGACTATATAAGACTGTTATTTGTTTTGACCATCAGGCACAAAAACTAATCATCAATCATGAAGGTAGCGATGCGGAGATTGATGAAATTGTCCAAAAATTATTCACGATAACTTCAGCACCAACATTTGTAAAGCAAGCTAAAGTTGAGCTAGTTTCAGATGTGAGTGACGAAGAGTATATGCAAAAGGTAATCCGTGCTAAAGAATACATTCGTCAGGGCGATATTTTTCAGGTGGTACTATCACGAACTTTTATTGCTGATTTGGACATACCTCCTTTTGCGCTTTATCGTGCATTGCGTAAATTAAATCCTACGCCTTATTTATATTTATTTGAAGAAGAAGAGTTTGCAATAGCTGGTGCGTCTCCAGAATTGCTGGTCGGGGTAAAAGATGGTGTGATTGAAACGGTACCAATTGCAGGAACCTGTAAAAAAGGTGATGATATTAATCTGCTATTAGCTGATCCCAAAGAAACAGCTGAACATATTATGCTGGTTGATCTAGCACGTAACGATGTTGGCGCAGTTGCCAAAGCAGGTACGGTTACTGTGACTAAATTTAAGAATGTTAAAACTTACTCTCATGTGAGTCATATTGTATCGCATGTGGTAGGACAAATTGATCCTAAATACAATCAATTTGACGTTCTAAAATCAGTTTTACCAGCTGGAACTTTATCTGGAGCACCTAAAATCCGTGCGATGGGGATTATTGATGAGCTGGAAATGACGCGACGTGGTTTATATGGTGGTGCAGTATTGATGCTGGATGAAACAGGAAGTTTAACTGCTGCAATTGCGATTCGTACAATGTTTATTCAAAATAAACAAATTGAACTACGGGTTGGCGCGGGAATTGTTTACGACTCTGTACCAGAAAAAGAGGTAGAAGAAACTTATCTCAAAGCACGTGGAGCAATGGCAAGTATCGAATTGGCAATGGGAGGTGGATTATGATTTTATTAATTGATAATTATGATAGTTTTACCTATAACCTTTACCAAGCATTGGTTGTTGCTGGTGCTGAAGTACAAGTAGTACGTAATGATGCAATCACGCTTTCCGCAATTGAGCAATTAGATAATTTGCAGGGAATTGTATTATCTCCAGGACCAGGTCATCCTAAACAAGCAGGGATCTGTGTTGAAGTTATCCAGCAGCTGGGGCATAAATATCCGATTTTTGGAGTATGTTTAGGTCATCAGGCAATGGGTGTGGCTTTTGGTGGTGTCGTTGATCTGGCAGATCAGGTTATGCATGGTAAACCTAGTTTGATTTTTCATAATCGTGGGACATTATTTAAAAATGTTCATCTACCATTTACCGCAGCGCGTTATCATTCATTGGTAGTTAAAAAGAATAATTTTCCCAATGAGCTAAAAATAGAAGCGGAAGATAGTGAAGGTAATATTATGGCGTTAAGTCATCGTCAATATCCGATTTATGGTGTGCAATTTCATCCAGAGTCAATTTTAACTCCTGAAGGACAACAAATCGTAAATAATTTTGTGGAGCTGTGTCATGCTAAATAAGTGTATTGTTAAATTAAGTGCCGGGCAAAATCTGAGCTTGGAAGATAGTTATTTGGCAGCTAAAACGTTATTTACTGATGTTGACCCAGTATTGGCAGGTTCATTTTTAACGTTACTTCATGCCAAAGGTGAAACCGCGGATGAGTTGTTAGGTTTTCATAAAGCATTGGTAGAAAGTGGACGTAGTCTTTTGCTGGATAAGCCTTTTGTCGATATCGTTGGCACTGGCGGAGATAAAGCTGGTACTTTAAATATTTCAACTGGTGGATCGTTGCTTGCCGCTGCTTGTGGTGTGCCAGTGGTGAAACACGGTAATCGTGCGGTATCATCAAAATGTGGTTCTGCTGATGTTTTAGCGGAATTAGGCTTTAGTTTAAATTTAACTGATAGTGAAATTGCCAGAACGATTGATCAACATAATTTTGCTTTTTGTTTTGCACCTAATTTTTATCCGATTTTACGCAAATTAAATGATGTTCGCAAAAAATTAGCAACTCCAACGATTTTTAACCTAATGGGACCATTACTTAACCCAGCCGGGCGCGAGCATATTATTTTAGGTGTTTATCAGGATAAATATGTGCCAGTAATAGCGGAAACTTTATTCCGCTTGGGAACTACTAAGTCATTGGTTTTTCATGGTAATGGTCTGGATGAACTTAGCTGTTTGGATACTTTGCAGGCTAAATTAGTTACCAATGAGTCAATCACTGACATTACACTTGATTTACGCGAATTAGGCTTATCACAAGCAGAACTTAGCGATTTAGCCGGTGGTGATCGGATGTATAATGCACAGATGCTGATTAAGACTCTCAATGATAAAACTAAGACTGGGATTAGTGATAGCTTGGCTCTTAATGCTGGCGCGGCTTTGTATGTCTATGGTAAGGCCGAAAGTTTGGTTGACGGAGTTAAACAAGCACAGCAACGCTTAGCCGAGGGTAATATTATTCCGCTGAATAAACTACAGCAAATAGTACATCGTAAATATCAGGCACCACAAAAACGTAAAAGCATGAAAGCTGCATTGCTTGCGAAAGAGTTTGCGGTAATCAGCGAAATTAAACGTGCATCACCATCAGCAGGGCATATTGCTGATATCGGTGATCCGGTGGAGCGTGCGCGGCATTATGTTGAAATTGGCGCTGCTGCGATTTCAGTTTTGACTGATGCTGGATTTAATGGTTCAATGGAAGATCTGCGCCGGGTAAGTGAGGGCTTAAAAGATACACCAGTTCCAGTACTATGTAAAGATTTTATGCTCACGCCGCCACAAATTGCTGAAGCTGCGGCTAATGGTGCGGATGTGATTTTGTTAATCGTGCATATTTTACAGGAAAACACTTTTGAGATGGCGAAGATTGCGCATAGTTTTGGGTTGGAAGTATTGGTTGAAGTACACAATCCAAATGAGCTTGATATCGCACTCAAAGCTGATGCGGATGTAATTGGGGTTAATCAACGTGATTTAAATGATTTTTCAATGCATCCTAATCAATTTGCAGAGTTGATTAAGTTAATCCCTGCGAATCGGGTTAAAGTTGCCGAATCAGGGCTTAAAACCCGTGATCAAGCCTTGGCTGCAATCGCTTTGGGCTATGATGGAGTTTTGGTTGGTGAGGCGTTATCGCGTTTAGAGCGTCCTGCAGAATTTTTTGGGCTATAGTATAAATATGAAAAAATATCAAACTGGAATTATTGAGGATAATGCATCATCAGAGATGTTTTTGTTCTTTAATCTGACGAATGCGACTAAACTAGTGGGTTCACTAAAAGTATTAGCTACAGTAGTTGATGGATCTAGTGCTGTAGCTGGTTTTGGTAATCAAGTAATGCAATATTTTCCACAAGTTACAGAATATAAACAGCACCAATTTAATTCACCATTAATGAGTGATGAAGCTGGATGTGATCTGGTAATTTGGCTAAAAAATGATGATAAAGGTAAACTATTTCATCAGGCAATTAAATTAAAAAATTTACTGGCTGATGCTTTTGCATTACATAAAACCGTATCATCATATGCTTATCGTAAGAATTTTGATCTATCGGATTTTGAAGATGGAGTTGAAAACCCACAAGGCGATGCAATGCAGCCAGTTGCAATAGTTGCCGAGGGCGAATTGACTGGTTCTAGCTTCTGGGTGCTGCAACAATGGCAACATGATTTTAATTGGCTAAATACTAATAGTCAAGCCAGTAAGGAAGCTTGCGTCGGTCGAAGTATGGATGATTCGCACCAATTGGATAATTTGCCAAATTCTGCGCATGTTAAAAAAGCTGCTAAAGAAAATTTTACTCCCGAGGCAGAGTTATTAAGAAAATCTATGCCGTGGTCTGACGATGAACTTAACGGTGGCTTAATGTTCTCGGCATTTGGATATTCATTCCGTGCCTTTAATTTGCAAATGACTAGTATGTTGGGTACTGAAGATGGTGTAGTTGATGGAATATTTAATTTTTCAAAAGTATTGAATACCAATTATTTATGGTGTCCTCCTATTGTTGATGGTTGCTTGGATTTATCATTATTAGATGCAGAGTAATTTATAACAGATGGGCTTTTACTTTTATAATTAAAAGCTAAAAAATTTCTAAATATGGAAAATAGGTTAAGTATATGTTAATTAAAATTTGTGGTATTACCACTCCTGAGATGGCACGCAAAGTTGCGGCTAGTGGGGTGGATTATATTGGTTTATTGTTTACCAAACATTCTCCACGTCAAATTGATCTGGCGACAGCCAAGCAAATTTGCGAGGTAGTTAAAGATTACGACACTCAAGTAGTTGGGGTATTTTTTGATGAGAATTTGGAGCAGATTCAGGCGATTGATGCGGCATTAAATCTGGATGTAATTCAATTGCATGGTGATGTACCACGTGCAGCAGTAGCTAAGTTTACCCATAAGCCAGTTATTTATGTTGCTGATGGCAAAGCTTTGCCTGCAGAGTTAAATCCAGCAAAAGATTTTATTCTTTATGAAAAGATTACACCAGATAGTACAATTCCATTTCGTTATTTTATTGCCGGTGGTTTGGATAAAGATAATGTTATAGCACGAATTGCTGAGGCTAATCCTGCCGGAGTAGATTTATCGTCTGGTGTAGAGATTACCCATGGTGTCAAAGATTATGGCAAAATTCGTGAATTTTTGGGATTGATAAAACCAACTTATTACGGTGCTTTTGGTGGTATGTATGTACCAGAGCTATTGATTGAACCTCTACATGATTTAACCAAAGCCTATTATGAGATTGCTTTGGGTGATGAATTTCAGGCAGAGTTTATTGGTTTACTCAAAAATTATGTTGGTCGTCCAACTGCGCTAACTGAAGTCAAAAATTTCGCGAAAGCGATTGGTTTGAAGCACGTTTATTTGAAGCGTGAAGATTTGACCCACACTGGAGCACATAAAATCAATAATGCGCTGGGACAATGCTTGCTTGCCAAAAAAATGGGTAAAACCAGAATTATTGCTGAAACTGGTGCGGGGCAGCATGGTGTTGCTACAGCAACGGCTTGTGCGATGCTTGGCTTGGAATGTAAAGTGTATATGGGGCAGGTTGATGTTGAACGCCAAGCACCAAATGTAGCGAAAATGCGCTTATTGGGTGCAGAGGTTATTCCAGTAACGGATGGTAGTGCTACGCTAAAAGATGCAGTCAATGAAGCCTTACGCGATTGGGCTTCAAGTTATGAAACTACTCATTATTGTTTGGGGACAGCATTGGGTCCATATCCGTTTCCACAGATTTGTGCGCGTTTTCAATCGGTGATCGGTAACGAAGCCAAAGCTCAATTTGCTGAGCAAAGCGGTGGTAAGCCTGATTTAGTAATTGCTTGCGTGGGTGGCGGTTCCAATGCAATTGGTGTTTTTCAGGCATTTATTCCTGATGAGGAAATTAAACTAGTTGGTGTTGAGGCTGGTGGCTACGGTGCTGGCGTTGGTGAAAATGCAGCGCGTTTTCAGTCTGGGCGCTTGGGCGTTTTGCATGGTAATCGTACCTATGTTTTACAAACTGAAGATGGACAAATTGCCGATACACATTCAGTATCAGCAGGCTTGGATTATGCCGCGGTTGGACCACAGCATTCCGATTTATTTGCAACAGCTCGGGCTAGTTATGATGTGGCATCGGATCAGGAAGCATTGCAAGCTTTTCAGTTACTAACTTCGAGCGAGGGAATTATTCCAGCACTGGAATCTTCACATGCCTTGGCATATTTAATTCGTATTGCCAAAGATTTACCTAGCGAAACTAAAGTATTAGTTAATTTATCAGGCCGCGGTGATAAAGATTTACCGGGTTTACTAGAAAGAGGATTGATTCATGTCGCGCATTAAAAATGCTTTTGCACATAAAGCTAAAATTGCATATCTAACTGCTGGTGATGGTGGTGGAGTAGAACAAAGTGCTGCTTATTTCTTGGCGTTGGCTAAAGGTGGAGTTAATTTACTTGAGGTTGGAATTCCTTATTCTGACCCCGTTGCCGATGGACCAGTGATTCAGGCAGCGATGGAGCGTGCTTTGGCGGCTAAGACTACGGTTGAAAGTAGTTTGGAAGTTGTAGCTAAAATCCGTGCCCAAAGCGAAGTTGCGATGATTTTATTTACGTACTATAACCCGATTCAAGATGATTTGGCCGGTTTTTTAACTCGCGCCAAACAAGCTGGAGCTGATGGAATACTGATTGTTGATTTGCCTTATGAAGAGTCAGCTAATTATCGTTATATTTGTAAATATTTGGGACTCGCGCCAATCAATGTAATTGCGCCATCGACCAGTAAAGCGCGGATGAAAACTGTTTTGGCCGGTTTAGACCAAGGTTTTGTTTATTATGCTTGCCAAAAGGGAACTACAGGAACTCGTGATGGTTTACCAGCTGATTTACCTGCGCAAATTGCTGCGGTTCGTGAGGCCAGTCAATTACCAGTTGCGGTTGGGTTCGGTATTGCTAATTCTGCGATGGTTGAGCAAATTTTGGCGCTTGCCGATGGTTGCGTAGTGGGGTCATATCTGGTTAAACAATTGGAGAAAAAAGTTAGTCCTGAGGAATTAACTGCGCTTACTAAGGATCTCTATCATGTTGCTTGAATTAGAAAATAACACCAATTATCTGGATAAGCAAGCCTTGATTGAACGTTTGGAAACGATGGGGTTTCGGGTGGTTGAAAGCGATGCTAATATTCTGGCAGTGATCGGTGGAATTGATTCATGGGTAGTAACTGAAGATTTTGCTAAGTTACCCAATGTGGCTAAAGTTCATCCTTTAACCAGTAATTTTAAGCTTGCCAGTCGCCAGACTAAACCGAGTGATACTATCATTAAGATTAAAGATGTTGCAATCGGTGGTAAAAATTTATTTATTATTGCCGGACCGTGTTCAATCGAATCACGCGAACAACTTGAAGCATGTGCTAAAGTAGCTAAAGAGCATGGTGCTCAGGCACTACGTGGTGGAGCATATAAGCCGCGTACTTCACCGTATGAATTTCAGGGAATGGGTGTCCCAGGATTACAGCTTATTGCTGAGATCAGTGCTAAATACGGTCTGCTTAGTGTTTCTGAAGTAATGGATGCCAGTCAGTTACCTGAAGCGGTGAAGTATTTGGATGTTATTCAAATCGGTGCGCGTAATATGCAAAACTACGCACTACTTACCGAATTAGGTAAAATAAAAACTCCGGTATTGTTAAAACGTGGTTTTGCGTCAACTTACCATGAGCTATTGATGGCAGCAGAGTATATTATGCTGGCGGGTAATCCTAATGTTATCTTATGTGAGCGAGGTATTCGCACGATTGAAACTTTCACACGCAATACCTTAGATCTTAATGCTATTCCGGCATTGCAACAGCTAACTCATTTACCAGTAATTGCTGATCCAAGCCATGGGACAGGTGTTCGCTCGTTGGTCTTGCCTATGGCTCGCGCTTCAGTGGCTGCAGGAGCGCATGGAATCTTGGTTGAGATGCATCCTGATCCTGATAAATCGATTTCAGATGCCAAGCAGACGATTAGTTTTGAGACTTTCGCTGATTTGACGCGCCAAGTACAAAAAATAAAAGCGGCGCTTGATTAAAATAAAAATCCAGATTATAATAATCTGGATTTTTATTTTAATCAGAAGAAAGCCCTAAACAATCTATACTTTCAAAGCATATGCTAAAAAAGGAAACATTCTAGCGCTGTATAATAGTACTACTCATAATTAGACACGAAATAACATTTGGTCAAGTGCAAGAGTATTGAGCTCGGGTTATCTTTTTTTTATCTCTAGTTACTGTTGTAAATTAATATTTATATATTGTAACTGACAATCTTATATCTCAATTTCAATTTAGTCCAGTTTTCTCAAATAATTTAAATCTTATCAATATCAATTTACTATATTTAAAAATATTATCGACAATATCCTATTCATTCATTGTTGCATGGTGGACTATCCTGAAATACCACTTCCGGAAAGGTGTAATTAAATATTAAAATGCTGATTTTCACGTCTGATGACAATTTAACTAATGATGCTATGACGCTCAAGTTGTAAATAGGGTGACTTAATCTATATCAAGCTAAGACTTATGGGTGAGTGGGTTTTTGTAATGTAATTAGTGAATTAATCAAGAAGTACTGCTAGTTATTTGGCAGTTATTTACGAAAACTGGGTATAAATGTTTGATTGTACCGCAATGCTTTTAGAGGATTTAAATGAAAACATTTCATAAAATGTTGATAGCAGCCAGCTCTGCTATTGGGATAGTGGCACTTTCTGCTTGCAGCAATGGCAGCAATAGTAGCTCTGGTGGTACAACAAATGTAATACCACAGCCACCGCAAGTTAATGCCACAATTGGTCAAATGTCAGTGATTCCGCTACTTAGCAGTAATCAGCTTGTGACTAATCGCACTAATGGTAAGAGCTCTGTAACTAGTAGTGTAACAAGTTCTGGCAGCTATAAACTTGCGATTACCAATAATAAAGCGCTTCCGATGCTGATTGATCGTATTAGTGTAACTGGAGATGGTGCTTCAGATAATAATGCTACTAACGGTAGTTGCGGTAATCAGGTACAGGGAAATAATAGCTGTTATTTGAGTATTACTCCACCTAATCATGCAGGATCATTTGTTCTTACGGTGTATTACCATTATACAGATGGCAAATCGGGTAAATTAGCTCAATTAATTCAATATGGTGCAGTTACCGCAAATAATGGTTATTATTATCAAAGCAATGATAGTCGTGTAATAACGGCGATTGATCAAACTCGCGTACTGTCTTTTCCAATTATATTGGCAGAAGATTATACCAAGCTTACGACCAGTTCAAATTTTAACAGTTCAATTGATTGTGGTGGTAGCTATAGTAAAGGTACTGCGTGTACGCTTATGGTTGAGACTAAAGGTGGCATCACTGATAACGTTGCGACAGTCAATCTACGCGGAACTTTGTCAAATGGTAAACAAAATCAGCTTACCTTAAATACATTGGTTACAGTTACACCTAGCCCCAATTTGATCATTGGTGGTACTGGGCTAATCATTAATCCAGCAAATGGTGTGGATGCCAATCAGGCTGAAGTAACCATGTTTAATGCCGGTGATTCGGATGCTACTAGTATAAACATTACTCCAGCACCACCACTAACTGTATCCACAAGTGGTGTTGGAACACCCTGTGTGAATGGGAGCTCTTTGGCTGCTTCGACTAGTTGTAGCTTTAAGGTGAATGCTGAGTCAACAATCTCCGGGCAAAATAGGGTTACTGTAACCGATGCAGAAGGAGATAGCCAATCAATTAATGTTGTTTATGTGGCAGAATCAGCATCTCCGGCATTAACAATTACGCCAAGTGGTAGCTTATTGAATACTATCGCAGGCTATGAGTCTCAAACGGTTACTCTCACGCTAAAAAACAGCAGCACTTCGGAAACTAGTTTAACGAATTTAACACTGCCAAGCGTGACGCTTCAAAATAGCTATCTATCGTATGTTGCATATATTGGTGATGGTGGTAGTGCATGTAATAATGCAGCTAACCCTAGCGGCGTGACTACGCTTGCTGCGAATGAATCATGTAATGTTACGATTAGTTATAACCCACCTCTTGCAGCCGATGCACAAAGTGGTAGTTTTGTCTTTACTCCAGTGGCTACTTATACTGACGTTGATGACGTTAGCAAGACTTATTCGCAGGCAACTCTGAGCATGAGCTACTCAAGCAAGACTCCAGAGGTAACGATTGTAATGACTACTCCGGCATCAAATAGCCAAAATAATCCGTTTGCCTTTAATATCTTGCCAAATGGTAACGATTTCGAATCTCAGGTATTTACTTTTACCAATAACGGTAATATCCCTGCAACTGGTATCAGTTTTAATAATGTCATATCTGGATATCCTAGCTTGAGCAGCTTAAATATTACCACCAGCTCAGATGTCGCAAATCCCTGTGTAAATCTGGCAACGCTTAACCCTGGTGCCTCGTGCAGTACGGTACTTACTTTTGGACCAGTCTCAGCCGAGCAAGCGTTAGAGTCTGTTGGTTTACAATTTAATGCAACTAACTCGGTTACCAGTACGCCTGTTGGATTTAATTATTATATTTCAGCAGAAGCGGACGATACCAAGCTGAATCTGGCGACAATCGCTTATTCAACAGATGGCAATACTTGGACCACAATTGAATCTACTACTGATCTAGGGGGTGCTAGTGCTAATCCGTTGAACTTTACTAACTATCAGGCGTACCCAGTTTATTTGAAGTACAGCTATTTAAACAATGGTAACGAATCAGCGTTGAATTTTAATGTTAACCTGAATAATATTCCTGATGCTTATGGCATTGTTAGTGGGCAAACTACTTGTTCATATGGCGCTAATGCTGCAACTTTGAGTATTGGTGGTGGTTGTGATGTGGTACTAAAAACAGTAGACTATAGTAAATCAGCAATTTATACCAATGGTGCAGGCTCTGTCAGTGGTCCATTGAATATTGGTGTACCAGCTGTTAGTTATACCAGTCCGAACACAGGCGTACATAAAAATATGGTTTTAAGCTATGCTCCAACTTCTGATACCACGACATATGTTAGTGCCGAACTTTTCTTTAGCAATGCTTGGGGAATTACTGTAATGGGTGGTCCTAATGCACCAACACCTAGTTCTTGGACGGTAAATCTTGGAGTTAGTACTTATAGTATTGCCGCAAGTGAGTCTAATCCAATTGTAAACCTGAATTATGCCAACTGGGGCACGGCATTTGAATCATATACTTCGACAGGAGATTGTTCTCCGGCAGCAAATCTTGATATTAACCCGAATAACTGGAATATCCCACTTATCGGAGCGTGTAGATATCTGAGTATTACGGTACCTAATTATACGCCTCAAACTAAGTATACTTTCCCATATACGGTAACCAGTGGCTATGATCCAACTACCAGCTATAGCGGTATGCTGTACTTTACTCTGAATTAAAAAGTCTGCCTCTTAGTCGGTTTTGGGGTCTCTTTATCCCAAAGCCGACCTTTTTTATTAAATTATTTTTTGTTTAATTGGTGACTATTCTTATGGAATTTGACCGTGTATAAATTTTTATGCCAATTGTACTTAGTTGTGAGCGTCATTGTTCTTCTTGGGTGTAACGGCGGTGCTAATAAGCAGGATTCTGTGCAGTTGCAAAATGGGGTGATTAGTTTGAGTGAGGTTGGGCTTATCCCGATTATTGATAGCAATCGCCATAAAATTTATCTAAGATTACATAATAATGATAATCAAAGCATTACTAATATAGCACTTGCTGGCACGGGCGATAAACCCGTGCAGCAATTATCGGCGGACCTATCAGCCTGTCATGATCTAGCGGCTAAATCCAGTTGTCAGTTAGCTATTACGTTACCAAAAAGTCTTGAGCCAGGTAGCCAGTTACTCCGTTTGACGGTAACTACGGCTGATCAGCGCCGTTATCCAGTGGTGCAATTATTACGTTATGCTAAACTGGCAGCGGTTAATTCATTAGTGGTGGGGAGTTTGCCTGCACAGATTGTTAAGCGTCCAGAGCAGCAGGCAAGTGTGGCAATCCCGTTTAGTTCCATTAGCAATTTATCCCATCTGCAATTATCTGGTGCTTCCGCTAGCGAAATTATTTGTGAAGATGGTAGTAATATTGTCAAAGCAGGTAAACTGTGTAGTGCATTGGTTGAGTTATCTGATCAATCACTGAGGCAGGAGCTTACCTTATCTTCGCTGTCTTCAGATGGTATTCAACTAAGTACTAAAATTATGTTGAATATTACTTTAAATAATATCGCGAATCTAATCGTTGGCGTGGCAAATTCGCTGCTTACACCGACTGAAAGCATTGGTACGGTTACAGTGGTAAACACAGGCACGCAAACGGCTAGCGATCTGGGGTTTATTGCAGCCAGTCCGTTGCAGATCAGCAATAATAATTGTGGCAACCAGCTGGCAAGTGGCTTGAGCTGTACTTTTAATGTACGTAATACCAGCTCTGGTAATGGGCAAAATACAATTAGTATTAACTATAATGATGGTAGTGGTGCGAGCAATTCTACATCGGTTAGTCTAGGATATAGTGCTAGTTTACTCAGTCCAAATTTACAGATTAGTGTTAGCAATAGTTTATTAAATACTTTTGTCGGTAGTCAACAAACAACTATCCTTACTCTTGCAAATGTTGGTAATGCGGCTTTAAGTAATCTTATGCTACCAAATCTGACAAGAATATCTTCGTCATTACAGTATACTACGAGTGGCCTGGCTTCGCCACTTTGTGCCACTGATGGCAGTCAAAATCTGCTGGCAGAGAGTAGCTGCAATATTGGCATAGTTTATACTCCCAGCACAATCGACCAGCCAAGTAGTTTTAATTTTAACCCCAGCGCCAGTTATAGTGATAATTTTGGCAGACAGATCAGCTATAGTAGCAGTTATCAGAGTATCAGCTATTCTTCCTTGCAGGTAAATCAAGTCTATGCGGCAAGTGCAAAAGGGGTCGTATTTAACGAGTCGGGCACTACTTTACCGGGAAGTGTTCCGGTAAGTCCTGATAATAGTTCGATTACTGCCGAGAGCAATATCAATGGAGTAATCTATGTTGGTACTGCCAATGGTAATGTTTATGCCTATGATACCAGCGTTAGTTATCCAGCGTGGAATTTAGTGGGGGGAGCTGCTCTTGGTGCGGGAAGAATCAGTGCACTAGTTAATCTGGGGAACACTTTATATGCTGCTACTACGCAGGGGGTTTGGCAGATTAATTTAAGTAGTAGCAATAATAGTTGGTATCAGTTTTCACTCACCCTCACGAGTTCTTCTGTTTCTGCCTTACTAGTACTTAATAATCAGGTCTACGCTGCAGCTAATAACACGGTCTATTATACTGCTGATAGCGGGCTCACCTGGAATCCTGTAGGAAGTAATAATCCGGGAGGTATAAGTAGTATGGCTGCGTATGGCAATACTCTCTTGGTTGCCCCTACAGCAACCACCTCAGTAAAATATTATGATCTTAATAGTTCAACCAGCTGGGCGAATCTAGGCGGGAATTTTAATACTTTACCATCTGGGTTTGGTGGCATGAATAATCTGCAGGTTAAAGGTAATTATGCCTATGTTGCCAGTGGAGGCCAAATCTATCGTTACGATATGACCAAAGGTTATTTGGGGGATAGTTGGGCGGCATTAAATAATGCACTTAATATCTGCAGCACTGTTACTACGCTGGCGGTGGTTTCTAATAATTTATATGCTGGTTGTACAAATGGTAGTATCTATTGGAGTAATATTCAGGCAATTAATAATGGCTGGGTCAGCATTGGTAATCCTACTTCTAATAGTAACTCCGCGATTAATGCATTAATCACACAAAATAATAATCTTTATGCTGCTTCTCTTGATAAAAATCTGTATGCTTATAGTTTAGTTGAAAGTAGTCCGAGCTGGCATAAACAAGGAAGTCTGGCACTCGATGGTAGTGGTGTTTTGGCGCAAACCAAGCTTGGTTCAAAAATATATGCCGCTACAGCCAATGGTAATGTCTTTAGTTTTGATCTGACTAATCCACTTTCAGTCTGGCAGCAACTTGGGGCAAGGGTTGATGCTAACGGAATTTATTCATTGACAGTATTTGGTAGCAAAATTATTGCTGGTAGCGGCAACAGTACAGTATATAGCTATGATACCAGCGTAAATGGTGCTAGTTGGACTATGCTTGGCAGCGCCAGTTTTAATTCCGGGCATATTGTCTATGCTTTGAATGTAGGTGGTAGCAAAATCTATGCAGCACTAGGACAAGGAACCTTGGCTTATGTTTATCAATATGATACTGGTAGTGCTACCCCAGCTTGGCAGGCTGTGAGCGGTGGCTCAGTTGCTAGTCTGTCTGTTTATAATTTGGTTATTATCGGTAATCAGCTCTATACTGGATCATACGCGGGAGATATTCGTACTTATAATACGGTTACTGGTGGATCTTCTTGGAGTAATTTGAGTAGTCAGCCAGATGGAAGCGCAGTCTATGCCTTAATTAGAGAAAGTAGTGTACTTTATTCAGCTACTTCGAATGGAGGAGCATTTAAATATGATACTAGTTTGGGGTCACCTAGTTGGGTACGCCTGTGTCAAGCCAATGTTCCAAATGGTAGTTCAGTCTGGAGTTTGACTTATTATGCCAATAAGCTTTATGCTGGAACTGTTGGTGGAATGGTTTATGTGTGTAATCTTAGCCAAGCAACTCCATCTTGGCAAATTAGCACTGGGCTGAGTAATTATGCACCGCCTGCTGATAATACTACACAGGTTAATTCTTTGCTTGGTTTTTAAGGTAAGCTGAAACTTTTTTAAGTTTATCATTAGAGAGTAGTGCCAGTTTAGCCTACCTAGTATCCATCATGCAGTTTTGTATAATGAACTATCCTGAAGTAGCACTATTAACTATGCCAGTAAAGATTTAAAATTATGCTTATTCATTAATCAGATAACTAGTTAGTTGTCATATGGGGTTTATAATGCTTACATTTAATAATACCAAAACCATGCATCGCGGATGGAAACCGATTGAAGTCCAAACCGTGCTTAATAATATTTTATGGCTGGAGTCGTACGAGTTTACGTTACTTACTTTTAACACCAGTTTGTGTCAGCAATATTTTGTGCACCATGACTTGCTGATTGAAGGCAATATATTTGAGCGTGTAGGGGATGGTTGGTTAGAACGTGATAAAAATGCTAAATTATATGGTTTTATCAATCATGATCCTAGATTATTTAGTGCTGAGGAGACTCGTCTTGAGATCAGTGCTAATGATGATTTTTATGAATTTAAACTCATCGGGATTAATAAATGTGGAGTAAATCGCTCAATCTATGTCAATCGTAATGAGGTGAAGCAAGTAAAGATTAATCCGCATGATGCATCACCAAATATTTTTCGTCAGTTTGCACAGCTTAGTATTATGCTTGCAAGTTTGATTAATAGTGATTACTTGGAGTTGCTTGAGCGCAATATTGATAGCATGGAATTTTCTCTAATTGTTCCGCTCTGGAAAATTCGCAGCGGTGCGGCAGAAATTACATTTGAACAAAAGTTAAAATTAATGATTGCCGGCTTTTACTTAGCACAACCTAACCTTTACCCTCTGCGGCTGCATGGTAAATGGATAATGCCCAAAGAAGAAACAAATGTCAAGTTATGGACTAATTTTTAGTGTGAAAGATATTTTTGCCAATCTATAGAATTATAATCTGAAACAATTACCTTTTCTTATGTCCTCTCCTGTATCCGGTTTATGCGGTTTTTAATTTTTATCACTATTTAGACCGGATTTTTTATGCTTAATATATCCAATCAACTTGAAAGGTTGACTGGATTATGCCGAACTGTTTCAAAGTTATTGCAAAATATTATTGACAATATTTATTCATGCATTATTGCAATCTGAACTATCCTTAAATAGCACTCCCCAAAAATATGATTAGCTTTTATAATACTGAACTCTATGGATCATAGAAAGTTAGTTAATGATGCTATGGCACATAAGTTATACGCATTATTCATTACTTGATCTTCAAAGTAAAATGAAAAATTCATATTTTTCACAAGATTAGTCAAATATAAAAAAATCAAAAATTCTAGGGGAAGATTGCCTAATTGAAAATAAAGTAAATTAGGCAGTTTGTTTAAATTTTGTGTGTTTGGTTTTTTTAGAGTAACACATATCATCATATAAGGAGATAATGGTGGGATTTATTATTTTTGAAAAGCATCCTGGAGATATTTTACAAATCGTAGATATCAATAAACATCTAATTACATTGGCCGTTGGATCATTTTATCTAAAGGTGACGGGTGTGATCAAACCAACCTTTAACAGAATGTTTAAGGTTCCTGTAGAGTTTCCATCAAATAAGCATCCCCGAGAGGCGCTGATTAGAGAGCTGGATGGTTTAGTATTAAAACGAGAAATTATTGAATACGCAATACATGATTAGCCATAAGAATTAACGATGTTGTCCTGATCTCGAATAGTAGTCTCATATAATTGGGCGCAAGATAACGTTTAGTTAAAATAAGGAAGGAAATTCTAAACGAATTAACGGGAGTTAGATACGTGTTAAGCCCTTATTTTATGCACGGATTAAGACTACCGAGGGCTTGAGTTATTTTATTTAAATTCTTGAATCGTCAGCTGGCGATGGCGGGTAATCACATTAAACGCAAAGTTGCGCCTGATTAACTCGCTAAGTACGCTGGCAAGGTAAACTGAGCGGTGTTTTCCGCCAGTACAACCAATTGCAATAGTCAAATAGTTACGGTTATCACGGCTAAACTCATCAAACCATTTACTGGTCATCGTGTAGATATCATTTAACATCTTTTGTACGGCTGGTTCTTTCCGCAAAAACTCAATTATCGGAGTTTCGGTACCATTGAAATCACGGATGGTTTTATCATAGTGTGGGTTAGGCAGGCAACGGACATCAAAAACGAAGTCTGAATCAATTGGTAGCCCATATTTAAAGCCAAAGGATTGAACGATGATGTTTAGCTGATTAAAATCAGCGTCAACAAATTCTTTGATAAATTTGCGCAAAGCATTGGCAGAGAGGTTACTGGTGTCAATCCGATGGGCAATTTGGCTAATATCAGCCAACAAATCACGCTCGATATTAATACAGTCTTCAATAGTACGTTCTGGAGCAGCTAATGGATGCTTACGGCGGGTTTCTGAATAGCGCATAACCAGACAATTATTATTTGCATCAAGAAAGATAACGCGTAAATCGATAGCATTATTTTTAAGAACCTTAAGTGATTTTGGTAATTGATCAAGCAATGGGCTGGTGCGAGTATCAACACCAACCGCAATTTTCTCATAACCATATTGACGATAAATTTGCGCTAATTGCTCAAGCATTGTTAGTGGTAAATTATCAACACAATAATAACCACTATCTTCCAAAATCCTTAAGGCGGTTGATTTGCCTGCACCCGAGAGTCCGCTAACTAAAATTATTTGCACTTATTCACTACCTTGTCGCATAAAATTAGATTGTTGATCAATAAAAGCCTGATGAGAATCATAGCCTTTAGTTCGTTCAATAGCATATTTTACAATTAATTCAACCAGAACGGGTAAGTTTCGGTTCGCTCCAATTGGTAGTTTATAATGCGGAAATTTTAATCCTAAGATTTCAATCTCGCCGATGAGTTGATGTAAGCGATCCTGATTGACAATATTGAGCATATCGTTGTCAACTAGTTGAATTACCAAGAATAACTCTTTGCTGGTACATATCGTGTGATTTCCATAAAAGCGCGCCAAATCAATAAATCCAATCCCGCGCACTTCAATAAAACCACGCCCAAACTCCTGGGGAGCGCTTATGATAACCTGATTTTCAGTTAATTGTCCAGCAACCAGATCATCACAAATCAGGCGATGTCCACGATCAATGAGTTCTAATCCCAGTTCGCTTTTACCAACGCCACTTTTACCGATAATAACAATACCACGATCAAAAATTTCAAATGCAATTCCGTGGTGGGCTAATGAGTCTTGAGTTGATTTCACGTGATCCTTAAACTTCCAACGGGGTATTTCACTAAATAATTCTTGTTGCAAGTCCTCATTCTGGGCGTTGTCCATTCCAAAGGCTTTCTAAATCGTAATATGAGCGTACTTGTGGTAACATGATATGAACAACCACGTCACCAGAATCAACTAAAACCCATTCGCCACCAGCTTCACCTTCAACACCGACAATTCCTACGCCATTTTTTTTGAATTCTTCAACTACGTTATTAGCCAAAGATTTTACCTGACGGTTAGAACTTCCTGTGCATACGATCATTTTGCTAAAAAGCGGAGACAACTCCTGAGTATCAATTACAACGATATTATCGCCTTTAATATCTTCCAATGCATTAACTGCAATTTTACTAATTCCTTCGGGTGTAAGCATTTAAATTCCTTTATAGAGCTTATGTTGAATAATATATTGATAAGTTTCTGGCTCCAGCCACTGCGAAAATTTATCATTGTTATGGCAAGCCTGCCTGATGGCTGTCGATGATACTTCAATGGGCGTAAAATCAGTAAAAATGATTTGTCCGTAAGGTTTGCAATCATCAATCTGATTTACGATCAAGGGTTGTACTATCGTAGTTAGTTCGTCTGTCATTTTATTTAGATCATATTCCGGACGCATTGCAACAATAAAATTACTTAGGGTAAATAGTTCTTGCCAGTGATGCCAACTATCAATGCTGATAAATGAATCACCACCAACAATGAAAAAAATTACCTCATTTTCAGGCATTGTAGCACGTAAACGTTTGAGTGTAAAATAACTTGGACTATATTCAGTCAAATGAGTTTCGCTTAATTCTAAATCAAGCTGGCTTGGGTACTTGTCACAAATTATTTGTAGCATCTCAAGCCGTTGGCTTAGGGTTGCTATAGGAGGTGCTTTATAATCAGGAACACCATTTAATGGCATTAGACTAACTTTTGCCTGTAGATGATCACTGACATGCCGTGCAAGCGCAATATGACCAATATGCACCGGATCAAATGTTCCACCTAGCAGAATTTTCATCTAGTGATTAACCCCGTTTGCCAGATTTTGCAAAAATTCCTCATTAATATCACCACTGATATAGTTACCGTCAAAACACGATGCTTCAAAGTTAACTAGCTTAGGATTTATTTCGTGCAGACATTGCTTAAAATCTGCCAATTCCTGATAAATTACAGCATCGGCACCAATTTCAACCGCAACCTCCTCATCGGTTTTGTTATGACCGATTAGTTGTGTATAAACTGGCATATCGACACCATAGACACTTGAGTAACATATTTTAGGTGCAGCAGAAGCCAAATAAACCCGTTTTGCTCCAGCATTACGGGCAATTTTAATAATTTCGCGTGAAGTATTACCGCGTACAATGGATGTGTCAACTAAGAGCACATTTTTATTTTTAAATTCGAGGCTAATCGGACTTAAGCGATTAATTACGCTGGTTTGAAATTGTTCTGAATCATGACTTGCTTTATCATTGCCAATCAGATGATTTTTTACAAATCCTTCCTGATAAGGCTTGCCAATGCCTTCTGCTGTAGCGATTGCCACTGCTCGGGTAATATCAGGTACTGGAATTACCACATCAACTTCTAAACGTGGAAATTTAGTTAAAATAGTTTGCGCCAGATATTTTCCCATTGCTTGGCGTGCCGATTGAATCGGAACATGTTCCATAATTGAATCTGAACGTGCCAAATACGCGTATTCAAAAATACAAATATTCAGGCTTGGGTTATCATGACATGATTTGGAAAATATTTTTCCATCCAGCGTAATGATAACTGCTTCACCGGGTTCAATGTCGCGAATCAGTTGAAAGCCGTTAATATTAAGTGTGCAACTTTCAGATGCCAACATATAGGTAGTAAATCCGTCTAATGATTCTTTTTTACCAAGTACCAACGGGCGAATGCCAAACGGATCACGAAAACCAATCAATCCATAATCAGCAATCAGGCTAACCACCGCATAACCGCCAGCTAAGCGATTATTTAGCTGATAAATTGCTTTAAAAATCTTGTCGTTACTTAGTTCCGTATCCACAGTCAGCTTTTGTAACTCATGGGCAAATGCGTTGGTTAGTACTTCAGAATCGGAACGAGTACGAACATGACGATGATTGCGGTTGAGTACTTCATTGCGCAATTGCTCGGTATTGGTTAGATTACCATTATGTGCCAGCATGATGCCAAATGGTGAATTTACATAAAAAGGATGTGCCTGTTCTGGATCATCAGCAGAACCAGCCGTTGGATAACGCACGTGACCGATTCCAGAATTTCCAACTAAGTAATTTAGATCATGTTGTCCAATTACCTGCGAAATTAAACCAATCCCTTTGCGTAAATACATCAAATTACCATCCATGGTTGCCATCCCAGCAGCTTGCTGTCCACGATGCTGCACTCCGTTAAGTGCATTATAAAGTAGTTTATTGATCGGATAGTTGGCTACAACACCTACGATTCCACACATATTATTTTTTTCCTAAATTTGATGATTCATGGGCAATAAAGCTTGCTGCTTCATGTCCGATTTCCTGATTAATATTTTTGATGCGATCCGGAATTGCATTAACAATCATAGTAACGGTTGGAATTAAAATTGGGCTAAACCATGATTTTTGCCAACTATGGGTTTTATCAAAGTTAAACATTTCCATAACTATGATGAGTAATGCTCCGATAATGAGTCCGCGAATAATACCAAAAACTGCACCAAGTGCGTAGTTTAATCCACCAAGCCCAGCGCTATGTATGATTTTATGAAAAATAATTTTTATTATTGTAATTATAACGGCAACAGCCAAGAATGCCAATAGATAACTTAGCAGTGAACGCAGGAGTGGATTGCTGACTACATTGGGAATAACATGTTCAATAAGCTCCGAGTAATTTCGCACCACGAATAAGGCAATGAACCACGTACTGATTGATAGTAGTTCGGCAACACCGCCACGAAAAATCGCCAACACCATAGAAATCAGGATAATTATGCCAAAGACAAAATCGTAGTTAGATAATTGTAGTGATGACATTACTAATTTCCGGTTACGATTCCACTATATCCTTCACCACTAATACTTTGCAGTTTTTGCTCCGCGCTGCTGCGATCAAAAGGTCCGGCACGTAAGCGATACAACGTTCCTTTTGCTGTTTGGATTGGTTTAATCGTTGCATTAATTCCATGCGCAGCTAAGGTTTGTTGTAGAGCTTGAGCTTTATCTTCTGAACTTAGCGCGGCGAATTGGATATAGCTGGATTTACCAGTTGAGCTGGTAGCATTATTTTTTGCTTTTGGTGCTGGAGCTGCGCTAGTATCATCACTACTTGGACTGTCTCCAACTGCGTCTAAAATATCGGCGGGATTAACTGCTGCTTTTTTAACTTTAGCTTTAGGTTTTTCGGGCGCTAAATCTACGCTTTTAGTCGTTTGTGGTGTTTGTGAAATAGTTCCCTGTAACGGTAAACTATGTTTATTTTCAGTACTTACTACACCAGCTTTAAAACCATTTCCTGAGTTAGCAGGAGCTGCCGTAACGTTTGTATTTTGTGTCGATTCAGCTGGCTTAATTGTTGCAATTGCAGCTGATGCAATCGGTGCTGATGTATTGCTTGCAATAAGTGGTGCACTGGCGTTATGGTTGGCATTGGCTGCAAGGGTAGCAGATGCATCATTCTTTATCTCAACTACTTCAGGATTAATCGGAATAGGTTTTACTTTAGCGGTCACATTGAGTAAAACAACCAAGGCAAAAAAGAGGAGGACAATACTACCGATCAGACGATGGCGTGATTTGCGCTTGGCGTCTTCAGTGATTTTAATAATGTTACTTTTATTATGAGTATATTTGGGTTGCATTTATTTTCTAACCTTTTCGATTGCCTTATATGCACTTTCGACTACTAAAAAAGAACCAAAGCACACCATTCTATCTTCGCTGTTTAATTGCTGATAGCACAGTTCAGTAGCAGATTCAATGTCTGAATTGATAATTATATTTTTACTGTTTACGCCATTGCGGATTAATTCTTGAACTAGTTGTTCTACCTTGGCGCTCCGCTCCGAGTTAATTGGTGCAATATACCAGGCATCAAAATCTTGGCTGCAACTGGTAATTATTTGTACCCAATCTTTATCCGCAGCAACACCGAACACCGCAAAATTACGCCGAGCAAAGTGTAATTTTAACATATTTTGGCGTAGTGACTCAATTGCCTGTGGATTGTGTGCGGTATCAAGAACAATTTGCGGCGTTCCAGGCAAGACTTGAAAGCGTCCAAATAATTTAGTTTGGAGTAGTCCATTTTTAATTTGAGCGCTGGTGAGCGGAAATTTATCACGCAATTTATAAAGAGCTGCCAATGCTAGAGTTGCATTTTGTACCTGCTCTTCGCCGCGCAAGCTTGGATAGGGTAAGCTGTATAGTTTTTGTTCTTCACAGCTAAAATCCCAGCTTTGAGCATTTTTTTTATAGCTGAATTCATGATCAAGTCGCATAAAATCAGCATTAATTTCTTTTGCATAATTAGTGACTGATTGCGGAATATTACTACTTCCAAACAATGCTGGTTTCTTTGCCCGGTAGATATGTGCTTTCTGTAAACCAATGCTTTCGATATCAGCACCAAGTAATTGACAATGATCCATCGCTACCGTGCTAATTATTGAAACATCTGGTTCAAATAAATTAGTAACATCATTGCGTCCACCAATTCCAACCTCAACCACGGCAATTTCAATTTTATGTTTAGCAAAAACCAAGTGGCTTGCTAAAGTAAACGTTTTGAATAAACCCAAGTTATATGAGGTAGCATCAATTACTTGTTCCAGTGCCTCGGTTAGATCAAGATCACTAACTGACTGATTGTTAATTGCGATTCGTTCATTATATTCAAAAACATGGGGCGAAGTAAAGCTTCCAACCTTATAGCCAGCACCAGTTAAGATGGTACTCAGATATGCACAGGTTGAACCTTTACCGTTAGTTCCACCAACCAGAATTATTGGGTAATTAGGCTTTATTTGCAGTACATCGATCGTTTCAAGTATATGTTGTTTTGTATCTGCAAAATTTGAGGCGCTAATTAAATGTTGAATTAGAGCATGCTTTTGATCTATTTGCGCCATTTGATTTGTCTTATAAGTTGCTTAAATGCGCTGGGAGATACCGCATCATAAAAAACGACTAGGGTCTTTATCTGTTGATTAATTTTCATGCTAATCACCACAGCATAGGCAGCAATATGATTTAGTTGTTTAATCTCCATCAGGTTGGTCGTCTGTTGTTGCCAACTGATTGCGCTATTGATATCAGTTAATAGATCACACTGAGTAATTCGTTCATGAAAGTAGGCAAATATATTGTATGTAGACCAAATAATGGTACCACTTACAATTAGCAAACGATACCAGAGTGAGATATTAGCTTGGGTACTAAGAGTGCAGATTATAATTGTAAGTAGTACTATGGTAACTAAAATAAATTTAGATACTGTGAGCTTTAGGCTGATTAAACGTTGATCCATTTTTAGAATAGTTTAAAATTAATGAATGGTATCTGATGCTATTTCGTCATCTTCATTATTCGAGCTATCATCGTCTTCTGTTAAATCAATCAGGGTTGGCGAAATTTCAATATCAAACCATTCCCAGAACATTTTGAGACTTAATTCTTGCGGCCATAAACTTTGATCTTCAGACCATGAGGCTAATTCTAGTTGAAATAACGCTTCGTATACTTCATCAACGTAAGCAACGCCATCTTCAATTTCATTAATTTCTGGAATCAGGTAAGAGTTGCAATCAATTCTGATATTTGAAAGATCTAATAGAGTTTCATTACTAATGGCTAGGTTATTATTAATCCAGTCCAGAAATGGTTGTTTTGGTTTGATTACTACAATAGAGCGCTCTACAACATAAAACATATTCGTGCCTTGCAATTTAGATTAGTCGGCAATTATAACGGATTTAGTCCGGAAAGTGTTATTAGTTTTATGATAAAATCTTATGATTTTGCTGTAAAAATTGCTTTGGAGAGCGTGCAATGGCGTTAAATATTCTCAATGACCGTGATGTGATGATAAACCGTGAACTTGGTCTCATCCAGTTTTACCGACGGGTTCTGGCTCAAGTATTGGATGAAAATATTCCTGCATTGGAGCGCTTGCGTTACTTATGTATTGTCACCAAAAACTGTGATGAGTTGTTTGAAGTGAGAATAGCACGGTTATTAAAATGGGAAAAAGAGCAGCCGAATAAGACCTTACCAGATGGTTTGAAAGTTACTGAGGCTTTGGAAAAAATCCGCCATGATGTTAGCGACCTCTACAATGATATCTATTCAATTTATCAAAATACAATTTTACCACTCTTGAATAAGCATGATATTTATATATTAGATGCTAGACAGTGGAATAAAGAGCAACAGCGCTGGGCGTATAATTACTTTATTAATGAATTAAAACCAGTTTTAACTCCGATTGGTATCGACCCTTCGCATCCTTTCCCGCGAGTACCAAATAAAGGGCTGCATTTTGCGGTTGAGTTAGATGGTAAGGATCAGTTTGGGCGTGAATCTAAAATCGCGATTGTTGAAGCTCCAAGGATTTTATCGCGGGTTATCCGCTTACCGGAAGATTTGGCTCCCGCGCCTGATACATTTGTCCTATTGCAAGATATTATTAGCCTACATGTTAATGAATTCTTTTATGGCATGTCAGTGCGTGGCTGTTATCCTTTTAGGGTTACTCGTGCTGCTGATTTAACTGTAAACAGTGATCAAAAAAACCTTCGTAATGCCTTAACCCGCGAATTACACAATCGTAAATATGCAGAGTGTTCACGCTTGGAGCTGGATATTTCTAATGGTGAGCCAGCAACTAAATTTATCGATATTCTGTTAAAACAATTTAATATTACTCGTGATGATTTATATCGTGTTTATGGTCCAGTAAATCTTTCCCGTCTGTCCGATATTGCTTCAATGGTTGATGATGACAGCTTGAAATTTACACCATATAATTCAGGGCTGCCAAAAGAGCTTCAGGAAGAGCCTGATATTTTTAAAGCCATGGCGAAAGGCGATATTTTATTGCATACACCATATCAATCATTTGATCCTGTAGTTGAACTTACGCGGCGGGCGGCAGAAGATCCTCATGTTCTGGCGGTGAAAATGACGGTTTATCGTACCGGAAATGATTCTGAATTAGTGCAAAACCTGATTAAAGCAGCCCGTGCTGGTAAACAGGTTGTGGCCTCGATTGAGCTTTTTGCACGTTTTGATGAAGAAGCTAACGTCGAGTTGGCAAGGCAGCTGGAAGATGCTGGTGCACACGTGGTTTATGGCGTAATGGGTTATAAAGTTCACGCTAAAATGTTAACAATTATTCGCCAAGAAGGTGATCAATTACGTCATTATGTACATCTGGGAACTGGAAATTATCATCAGTTTACTGCCAAGATTTATACTGATTTTGGACTATTAACTACTAATGCGGAAATTGCACGCGATGTTGACAATATCTTTAGCCAGATTACAGGAGTAGGTAAGGCTGGAGTATTGAATGTGCTTTTTCAATCACCATTTACGCTGCATGATATGATAATGAAGGCGATCGAGCGTGAAACCTTTAATGCTTTGGGCGGTAAGAAGGCGGAAATAATTGCCAAGATGAATTCTTTGGTTGAAAATCAGGTTATTCGTGCGCTTTATCGAGCTTCACAAGCTGGAGTAAAGATTACACTTATTGTTCGCGGAGCTTGTGCATTGCGTCCGCAGCTACCTGGGATTTCAGATAATATCACTGTTAAATCAGTGGTAGGGCGCTTTTTGGAGCATCATCGAGTATTTTATTTTTATGATTCTGGCAATGAAGATGTGTTTATTGCTTCGGCAGATTGGATGAAGCGCAATTTCTTCAAACGAGTTGAAACGTGTATTCCTATTCTAAACACTAAAATTAAACGTAGAATAATTGATGAGAGTTTAAAACTTTATATTCAGGATAATGTTAATTCTTGGCAAATGGATGCAGATGGAAATTATCATAAAGTTGCGATTGTTGGTAAACGCGTTGCAGCACAGGATTTTCTGATGAATAAACTAGGTGGTACAGTTTTTAAAGAAAGTTTGGCGAGTAAGCTAACTGAGCAGGTCGCAAATTTACGCGCTGAATCAGAGGCTGTTTTGACGCAAGTTGTAAAACGTAAGCGTACGCCGCGGGTTGTTTCAGATTCAACAACTGAAGCCGAATCTGTAAAAACTCCAGTGCGAAGAACTCGTGTGGCGAAGGTAAAAGAATAAATAATTTAGAAGCGTAAAATTTAGCAAAGAGGTGTAATGTGCGAAATTGGATTAATGTTGTATTGAGCGTGGTTATGCTTACGTTGGTTGGCTGTGGATTTCATTTACGTGGAGAGAATGGAAGTTTTCAATTTCCCTATAAAAAAACCTATCTGCAATGTGATAGTGTGATTATTTGTTCTGGTTTACAACACACGATACAAGCTGAGAGTTTAACTATGCTGGTTCAAACTAAAGAAAGTGCTGAAGCAGTTATAGTTGTTACTAATGAACAAACTAGCCGTGATGCGAATAATTTCAACAGTGTAGGGCAAATTGCCAGTTATTTATTGACATATCAAGTAACGGCTCAGGTCTATACACCTAAAGGTGAACAGATTGGTAATGATATAGTTGTTCAAAATCAGATGATTATGGCGTTTAATAATAGTCTGATTTTATCCGCACAGCAACAAGAGGAAACAACTTGGGACCAAGTTCATCAAAACGTAATTAATTCACTTATTCGTCGGATTGTTTACTCTCATCCGCTACTGATTTCCCCAAATGTTACTGAGTCTAAGTAATTTTCTAACCACGGCTCTGACGAAATCATCTGGAGTGTTGCTTAGTGCTCCAGAGGAGTCATCCGTGATGATTAATTTTTTACGAGAGCAGCGTCTAGCAAGATTAGCAGATAATTACTTGCGTAATACTTATGCGGCGGATCGTTATTTTCAATTTGCGGTTATTGAAGAGCTTGTTCGCAGTAATTCATTGTTTGGTGATAAAAACTGGATTGAAGTAAGTTTTAAAACCAAACCAACCATTGAACAACAACAACAGTTAATCAGTTTATTACCACTACTAGATGAGAATAATTATCTGATAATCAGTTGTGATAAATTAGATAAAAAAGATCAGGGGAGTAGCTGGTTTAAAAAATGGAATGAAGCTGGTGATAGTTTACTGCTTGCCGGTAGTGAAGGCGAACTACGTCAGTGGACATTAAGTTTACTTGATGTTTTCAAATTAAAATTGGACAATGCGGCATTAGATCTTTTGCTGGAAATGAACCAGAGTAATCCGGCACAACTTCATCAGGAGCTTATTCGTCTAAGCTGGTTATTTCCAACATCATCAGTTATTAGTTACAATGAATTAAAAGCATTGCTTCTGGATAATTCACAGTTTACCGTTTTTGCTATCTCCAATCATTATTTACGTGGTGATGTTGCTGAGGTGAGAAAAGTATATGTTCAGGCTGTTCAATCAACGGAAGAGGCAATTTTATTAATTTGGCAACTTGGTGAAGATTTACGTAAACTAATTAAAATTAAAAGTGCGCTACGTAGTAACCCAGATTTTAGGGCAGTGGTAGGAGATTTAAGAATTTGGGGTGAGAGTATTGCTCCATTTAATCAGGCGCATCAGAGATTATCTTATCAGCAGATATTGAGTTATCTGGATGAATTAGCGCGAATTGATGGCATGATAAAAGGGATTGTAGTGGGTGATCCATTAGTTAAGTTAGAGCAGTTAGTGTTTAATTTTTGCAGAGGGGTTTAGCATGTTAGCCAAGTTATTTTCTTATCATCCAGAGACACCAATTGATTTGCAGCGAGAGATCACGGGTGGATTAATTAATTTCATGGCTATTGCCTACATTATTATGGTTAATCCCTTAATTTTACATGCTAATGGAGCTGGTTTTCCTCTCAATGCGGCAATTACGTCGACAGTGGCAATTATTGTGGTAATGACAATATTTGCGAGCTTGGTCATTAAACTTCCGTTTGTTTTGGCTCCAGGAATGGGAATTAATGCAATTATTGCATATACTTTGGTTTTACATGATAAATTAAGTGTTCCAACGGTCTTAGGAGTGGTTTTATTTTCGAGTTTGTTACTTTTTATTTTTTCAGTGACTAAAATTCGCCAGTTAATTGTTCATGCGATTCCTGAAATTTTACAGATTGCATTAAGTGCAGGAATAGGATTTTTTCTCTTTTTTATTGGGCTTAAAAATGTTGGAATTGTGAGCGCCAATGAGAATACTATTATCGGAATTGGACATTTTAATTTACCAATTATTTTGACTTGTCTGGGATTTATTGTGGCAAGTGTTCTGTTTATTAAGCGAAAAATATATGCATTTTTGCTTCCGATTATTATTATTTCTCTGATCTATCTTGTGATATATCCTCAATCATTACCTAAAACTTTTATACAGATGCCTGATTTTAGTTTGTTTATGCAAATTGATGTATTTGCAGCGCTTAAACTCAGCGTTTTACCAGCAATTTTATCATTGTTTATTGTTAATTTTTTTGATGCAACTTCAACTACAATGGGATTATTAGCTCAAATACATTTTAATTCGCAGCATGAAAAGGGTGCATACCTCAAAAAATCTCTCTTAACAGATAGCATTGGTGGAATTGTGTCCTCTTTTTTTGGAATATCGCCAAGCGTAATTTTTGTCGAAAGTTCTGCGGCAATTCAAAATGGAGCCAGAACAGGTCTATCTTCATTTATAACTGCACTAATTTGTGTTCCGTTTATCTTTTTAGCTCCATTGATTGGAGTGATTCCCAGCGCGGCAACTTCACCAGTTTTAATGGTGGTTGGCTTAATTATGCTAAGTAATATTCGTCAGATTAAATCGGTAAATTTTGAAGATATTATTGCTATTGCCGTGACCGTGATTATGATGCCGCTGTGCTTTTCAATTACTGCTGGTGCAATTTTTGGCATTTTATCCTACACTTTGTTAAAATTGCTACTTGGTAAATTTAATGAGCTATCACCGACGTTGATTGTGATTGCTATTTTTTGTTGTGGCTGGTTCTGGCTTAATTGATTAAAAGAGAGGGAATATAAATTGAAACAAGATCCGCGTCGTGCGCGCCCAAAACGTAATTATGATGAACCATTATCACGTGATGAAATGGGTAATGATAACTATGGTGATGATGGTAGTGGGTATTCTAAACCTCCTAAGCGTCGTCGTTCATGGCTTAAAATAATATTATTTATTATCGTACTGATTGCTATTGTTTTTGCGGTTAAATCGTATCTAGATCATAAAACAACAGCCACCGAAGAAAATGTGACGATTATTGCAGTTACTCCCATAGAGAGTACGGTCTTAATCCCTCATGAAGAGTGCCATGATGAGACAACAAGCAAACTAGTTAAAAATAAAAATGCAACATTTTTTAACAACCTGTTTGATAGTAAGAAAAATCCTAAATACATACAGCAAAATAGTACTAAAAAAGTTTGTCAAACTGTAAATACAGAAAGTCAGGTTACTAATGGTTATGTAGTTAAATATCAATTTGGTAATTATGTTGAATCAATGAATGTTGCTACTCCACCACCGTTAAATGCAGTAATACCATTGACTGAGTTGCAAAAATATCAGCAGCAGTCTTTGGGAAATAATGCTGCTTCAGATGTGGTGAGCAATAAATAGTTATCTTAACGAAGTGATATGAAATTATGGCGCGCTTTATCCAATAAATGCTTAAAGCGCTCCAGATGCTCCTGAGATGCTTTATCATCCTGCAAAATGCATTCAGAGTAATATAACCCAAATCCTACCTTGCGTAGTTGCCATATAATTATACTGAAATCGTTGATTTTTTGCTTGGTTTCGGCATTAGTGGTTAGGCTTAATCTAATACTCTCTCCGCTAGTAGCTATATTGCTATAGATTTGATTAAAGCTCTCGCGTAGGTTTTCTACGATCAAATAGCGATTTAGCTTTTGCTCATGTGCGCTACGAATCATGTCAATTTTTTTCTCCAGCGTATTGCACAATTCGTGCTGCAATAAAAAATATACCTTACGTGAGTAATCAAAGCGCCGAAAGAGAAAATGGTCTCCGGCGATGCAAATTATAATGCCAATTACAGTACAGATGCCACGGTTTAATGTTGTTTCAAAAGGACCTTCTTGGGTCGGTACCGTAAAATTATAAGCATTCATGGTAAATACCATCATAGTCATAAAAATTACGCTTATATCGTAACGCTTAGCATTTGGAATAGAAATTCCAACTCCCAATAGGATAAATACCAAAGGAATAAAGCGATAATTCAGTTGCAACAAATAAATCAAAGGTAAAAACAGTAAAATACCTATCAAAGTTCCTTTTCCTCGATTAATTGATTTTTTGATGATTAGCCCAGGCTCAATAGCTGCACTCATCATCATTACGGTGAGGAATATCCACCAGTTATGTGGTATGGTAGTAAATAGATACATCGCCATCCCGATCGTGAAAACGAAGGAAATTTGTCCAAAGCGAGCATAGTCTAGTTTTTTTTTCAAATTTTCTTGCATATTTTATTCCAGTTTGTAATTGATTTACAAAGGCAACTAAGCACATAATCTTGAGTAAAATCTGTTTCATTTGTATTAATAAAAGGTATTTTTGCCTCCTGTTTAGTAATTACCGCTGCTCGAAAAATATCTATTTCTTTTTGAAAACTGTACCAAAATTGTTCATTTTTGTCTTTTAAATAAATGTGGTTGAGTGCAAATTGTATATTGCGAATTCCTACGGTAGTTTTCATGATATTTAGTAGCAGTTTGCGGGGTAATAATCTGCGATAGGCACGGAGAGTGTTTAGATGCGAAGCACCTTTGGCAAAAGTATGAGTATCAAATTTATTAATTGCATGACCGATTTCTTCTGAAGCTGCGGCAAGGTAATAGGCAAATGCTCGATGCCAAACTCTGGCATATAAGTTAGGGTGTAGTTTAAATGCTGCAAATGTTACCATTAGAGATAGCATTACGCAAAAAAACATATCAATTGCAATTTGCAAGCTTGCAGCAGGTAATATTGTCATATTGAGTCCACTAACTACAAGGGTTTGTAAAATGAATGGCTTAAATTTGGGATAAAAATGATCACAGAAAAAATATAAGCCTGATAAGTAGGCAAGTGAAAAAAATAATAGTGTAAATTTGAATGGAAACAATAAGTAAAATAAAACACAACCAATACCACTGATAATAAAACCAAATACCAGTGCCAAATCTTTTTGTTTATAGGTATTAAAAGATTGATTTTCATAAAATGGAGCTAACAACATTGCTGGCAACGCATATGCACTAAAAATATCTGGCTGGGCTAGTGTGTTAATTGCTGTTAGTAGTACTGCTAAAAACAACCCTTTTCTAAGTATTATTCGTTGTGTATAATAAGGGTCGACTTTCTCCAGCCAACGTGCAATCCTACGGTTTAATTGTGATAGTATATTCATTCTCTAATATTTTTATTCTCTGGCTAATTTACTAATTGCCCATTTAAATGTTCCACCTTGAATCAAGATTGAGCTTAATACGACCACATAAGTAATTGCAACTAAACCGTCAGGAAACCCATCAATAGAAAGCGCCAAAGCAATTGACAATCCCCCGCGAATCCCTCCCCAAGCTAACAAGGTACTTTTACTTAAAGAAAAACTTGCCCGACGACGTAAAATTTGTCCGAGTATAAAGTCAGGAACCAAGATACTCAGTAAGCGCGCAACGAAAACGATAATGATACAGACTAAGCCAATTGTGATTGCTGAGTTATCAACATGAATATTTAGCATTGCTAAGCCAATCAGAACGAAGAGGAATCCATTCAAAATCTCGTCGATTAATTCCCAGAAGTTATTTAAGACTAAAGTACTCTCTTCTGAGAAATGAGCTTTTTTGCTATAACCACCAATGATCAGTCCCGCAACCACCATGGTAATTACACCCGAGACATGAAGATGATTGGCAATCACGTAACCACAGCTAGAGGCTGCAATTGAAATCATCGTAGCAACCTCTGGTGATCTAGAACGTTTAATAAACCAACTGGTAAACATTCCAACTAGGACTCCCCATAAGATACCACCACCAGTTTCAACCAATAGGCTCTCAGCGACATGTCCTACCGTTAGATGAACATTTTCATAAACTACCTGGCTTAAAATTACTAACATTAAAATTGCACCAGCATCATTGAATAAACCTTCCCCGGTAATTAAGGTTTTGAGGCGCACAGGTGGGTTTTTAATCGATTTGAATGTACCTAAGACTGCAATTGCATCAGTTGGTGAAATCAGTGCACCAAAAATCAGGCATTCTCCCAATGTGAAACGTATCTCAAATATTCCAGCAACATAATAAAGCATATAGCCAGTTAGGAAAGTTGAGATTATTACTCCCAGACTTGCTAAATAGATAACTGGTGTAATTTCTTTTTTTAGTTCAATTGAGTTTACATGCAATCCACTGGCAAAGAGTAGGTAGCCAAGCATTACGTCAAGTACTGCAGTTTTAAAGTCCACACTTTTAACTAATTGATATACAGGCCCAACATAGTGAGGCAATGAACTAGATACCAACGATGTTCCAACCGCGATAAAGATACTGATAATGGTAAGCGCAATTGTTTTTGGTAGTTTTAGGTAGCGATCATTAAGGTAACTGGCAAAAGCGGTTAATCCAACTAATGTAGCAAATAATTCGTGATATGTCATAGTGTAACTTTTTCATGTGAGTATATTATATTTTAAGCCGTGATTATAGCATAGTATTGCGATAGATTAAGCTTGACACTGCACGTTATCTAGAGCTATTACGTTTGATAAATGAGGTGTTAATTTTGAGGTTAGTAACTTCTCTTTTTTGGATTAGTTTGATTAGTGAATCTACTGCCAGTCGTCCTAATTCCTGTTTGGAATGCGAGATAGTTGATAAAGATGGTGTTACGTAGCGAGAAATCACAATGTCATCAAATCCAATGATAGATATCTGTTCAGGAATTTTAATTTGATGAGCAAGTAATGTCTGTTCAAGTCCAATTGCCATTTCATCGTTGGCACATACAATTGCTTCTGGCCAATTGCTTTGGTTTGAGGATAATAAATTTAGTGCCACATGCTCTCCTGATCGTTGGTCAAATTCCCCAGCGAAAATCCAAGGTTCATTGACGGTAAGTTGATGTTTTGCCATGGAGCTATAATACGCGTCCAATCGCTGCTGAGCATCAAAATGTGATTTAATTCCACTAATATATCCAATTTTGGTGATTTTTTTTGTCACTAGTTCGTCGATTGCCTGGTTAATTCCTGAAACGTTGTCTAATAGTATATTCCGAATGTTTGGGTGAGCTAATTCTCTGTCCAATAAAACTAGTGGAGTATTTTTAGCTGCCGTTGCCAATAAAAATTCACTTTCTAAGATTGGAGCAAGAATGATTGCACCATCTGCACGTCGTTCACTTAAAATTTTGTAAGCACTGGATTTATCGTTGCCAAAACTGGTTGCTACAATAAAATTATAACCTAGTTTGATAGCAGCTTGCTCAATGCCATTAATTAACTCATTGAAAAAATAACCGTGAAGACTGTCTAAACAAATTGCAATAATTTTGTTACTTTGCTTTTTGAGATCACGGGCAGCACTGTTAAATTCATAGCCTTCACTTTCAATTAATGCCAAAATTTTTTCACGGGTAGCAACACTAACTTTATTTTTACCATTCAGTACATATGATACTGTGGCAACAGAAACTCCAGCTTTTTGAGCTAATTCTTTGATATTCAATGCTTGTATTCTCTTGTGTAATTTAATTTTAAGTAAAACTTGGATTCAATTGTAACATATATTAATTTGTCAAATTATGAATTTTACTGCCCACTACTGTCCAAATAACCTACTGATTCTTCGCAGTTGCACATTGAAATTAATGGTTCGTTTATGTTATCATAGCGATTAATAAGTTAAACGTTTAACCAAGGGGGGAATTAATTGAAAAATAAAAATACTATTTCTATAATTGCATTAGTTAGTTTATTAGCAGCATGTTCAAGTGGTCAGTCATCACAGAATGTTACTCCTGCAAATAATCTGGCGGTTTATACAACTAATGAATCGGCACAATTTCAGTCATTGAATGATGTGAGTTTTCAAGCAAATTCGATTGAGTCGGCAAATATACTGATAGATGATACGGTAAAATATCAACAAATCGAAGGGTTTGGTGCAGCAATTACCGACAGTAGCGCTTATTTATTATATTCATTGCCAGAGCCTTTGCGTAGCAATACTTTAAAGACACTTTTTGCTGCCAGTGGGATTCAGATGTCTATGATACGTGTACCAATTAGTGCTTCTGATTTTTCGTTATATAACTACACCTATGATGATATGCCTTTAGGTATGAGTGATATTACATTGCAAAATTTCACAATTTATCACGATCTTACCTACATTATTCCGCTTCTGAAAATGATTAAGCAAATCAATCCAGCGATTAAAATTATGGTAACACCATGGTCAGCTCCAGCATGGATGAAAACTAATCAAAATTACTTTGGAACATATAATGGACAGGTCGGATCGTTGCAAGAATCTGATATGGCGGTTTATGCGCAATTTTTAACAAAAGCAGTACAAAACTATCAACTTAATGGAATTAATGTTGACTATTTATCAATTCAAAATGAACCGCTTTTTGCTCCCGATTCATATGGTGGCATGTATATGTCAGCTACGCAACAAAGTAGTTTTATTAATCAATATCTTACACCTGAATTTATTGCTAATGGAATTACTACTCAGGTTTTAAATTACGATCATAACTGGGATCATCCCGAATATCCACAGGAGGTCTTAAGCAATTTAACGCCAGCAGCAGAATCAGTGGTGACTGGTACGGCGTATCATTGCTATGGTGGTAATGTTGATGCGCAGAGTATTACGCATAATCAATTTCCAAATAAAAAAATCTTTATGACAGAGTGCAGTGGTGGCGATTGGGCGCCAGTATTTGGTGATAACTTGGTTTGGGATATGCAGAATCTATTTATTGGGGTGGTTAATAACTGGGGCAATGGCTCGATGAAGTGGAATATTGCACTAGATCAGGATAATGGTCCATATGTTGGTGGATGTACCAATTGTCGCGCATTAGTAACGGTTAATACAGTCAATAATGCCATAAGTTACAACGAGGACTACTATGCGGTTGGCAATATGAGTAAATTTATTCAACCAGGTGCAGTTCGGATTGCTTCGAGTAGTACTAATTCCGACCTAGAAGTGACCGCTGTACAAAATCCTAATGGTCAGATTGTCGTTGTGATGGTGAATGGTAGTACGGTTGTACAACCAGTAGTTTTACAATGGCACAATCAACAGCTTCAGTTTAATCTCGAGTCACAAACGGTAGCTGCCGTTAACTGGAACTAAAATATAATATTTAGGGGAAATTATTATGAAATATAACATTCGTCGGTGGAATCCGATTTTGATCTCTATTCCAGATATTGGAATTGGAATGATGTGGGGCTCTTTAGGTAATGTGGTAGCTTTTTTTGGCTATACATTTACTAATTCTGCAGCAGATATTGCCAAAATTTATTCACTGGCAGCAATCGTTGGAGTTTTTACCCAAGTAATTGTTGGGGTTTTGAGCGATAAGACTCAGCATAAATGGGGTAAACGTTCACCATGGTTGGTTTTTGGTATGGTGGGTGCTGCGCTTAGTGTTACCTTGTGGCCATTAGCCAATAGTTTTACAATCTTTCTAATCATGACTGGCGTTACTTGTACTTTAGTTAATGTCGCTCAGTGCGCATATTATACGATGGTAATGGAAGTGGTTGATGCTGATCAGGTTGGCTACTCCAATACTTTGGCTCGTACTACCAGCACTGTTGGTGGTCTGTTTATGGGTGGCTTGGCTGGCTTTTTATGGAATGCTCAACATCCCGAAGTAACTTTTTTCGCAATGGCTGCACTTATGGCATTGTCTACAGTGCTCGTTGTACCATTAATATTAAAAGAGCGTCCGGAAAATTATACTAAATCAGAACCGTATCGTTTATCTTTTGATTTTTTGACCAACAAAGAAGTAATGAAGTTATTCATTATAACCTTTTTATTTTTTGCCGCCCGCACTGGAACTGGGCAAATGGCAACCTCGCTATTTGTAAAAAACTATCATTTTAGCGAACATGTGGTAGGGCGTTTTGCGGTATTTGAATCTTCTGCTAGTTTACTGTTTGGATTTACTGCTTTTAAATTAATTGATGTTTTTAATCGTAAACATATTTTTGCATTCTCGGCAATTGGTCTATGTTTAGCTAATGTTTATCTGGTATTTTTCTTGCATGAAGGTGCTTCACCATGGATTCTTTATGCTTGGACACTGGCTTGTGGATTATTTTTCATTGGTGGTAATGTGTGTATGTACACCGTATTATCTATGGTTGTACCAAAGAGTAAACTTGGTGAGTATATGGGCTTGTTAAATTTATTCATTGCCTTACCTCAGTTCATTTTCTCGAATGTTTATGGACATATTATTGATGCTGGGCATGCTACATGGGTATTACCAACCGTGATTAGTTGTTATTTTATTGCCTTCTTATTTACGCTCACCATGAAATTAAAAGGGCCAAAAGAATTAGCGTTGGAGATTAAACATGATTAAGAAATTTGTACAAGTAATTGAAACTAGTAAAACTGCTAACATAGCATTTCATCCGCGTGAACGAGTTGAGTTTGTCGATGATGTTACCGAAATTGAAATGAATTTACTAATGGTTTATCAAGATATTCAGTACCAAACTATCAATGGTTTTGGTGGGGCATTCACTGAATCAGCGGCAATTAATTATTTCAATATGAATCAGGAAGTTCGCACACAAATCCGTGAAGCGTATTTTAGTCAAAGTGGTTTACGCTATAGTCTTGGGCGTACCCATATTGGGAGTTGCGATTTTTCTCTAGGGAATTATAGTTATACTACTGCAGAAGATAAACAATTAGCTAAATTTTCGATTGAACGTGATCGTGAGAAATTATTACCGTTTGTCCATGAGTGTAACGACTTTGCAGGTAAATCATTAAAATTAATGGTGTCTCCGTGGAGCCCTCCAGCATGGATGAAAGATAACCAGCATTTATTGTCTGGTGGTCGTTTGTTGCCAGAGTATTATGCCGATTATGCCGCATATTTGATTAAGTACCTTAAAGCATATCTAGCCGAAGGTTTTATAATTGAATATATCAGCGTGCAAAATGAACCTAAAGCAGTACAGCGTTGGGAATCATGTATTTACACCGCGGAAGAAGAGAAAGTTTTTATTCGTGATCACCTTTATCCTGCATTGGTCGCGGCTAATTTGACGTCGGTTAAGATTATCCTGTGGGATCATAATAAAGAGCGTGCTTTTGAGCGTCCACGGCAGATTTTGTCTGATCCTAAAGTTTATGCGATGGTGCATGGAATTGGTGTCCATTGGTACTCCGGTGATCATTTTGATAATTTACGTTTGTGTAGAGAGTTTTTCCCGGATAAAGAATTAATTTTTACCGAGGGTTGCGTTGAGTTATCCAAGGATGCACCTACCAATAATGGTGGCAATGAATTGGTTGAAGCCATCAACTCGCCGTGGGAGTTTGGTGAGAAGTATGCACATGATCTGATTGGTAACTTTAATAATGGTTTGTCAAGTTATATAGACTGGAATCTATTACTTGATGCACAAGGTGGACCGAATCATGTTGGTAATTACTGTAGTGCGCCAATTATTTGTGATGAAGTAAATCAAAAAATTATTTTCCAGCCCTCATATTATTTTATCGGACATTTTAGCAAATTTGTGCCAGCAGGTTCTAAAAGAATTGCACATAGTTCGTTTACCAATAAGCTAGAATCTGTTGCTTTTATTACGCCACAACAGCAAGTGGCGGTAGTTATCCTAAATTCGTCTGAGAAAGACATACCGATTGTGCTTAAAGATGTTGTAAGTCAAGAGGTTGCTTCATTAGTGATTAGTAAACAATCAATTACTACACTGCTTTATTAGTAGGGCGGTATAGATATTATTTTTCACGACGCAAAGTAAAGAATACACCGAGATATCTTACTCCCGGTGTATTCTTTGTGTGATTAATTAAACACGATCTGATTATCCTGTGTTTCGACTAAGATAGTTTGCTCTGGTAAATAACTACCAGCCAAAATAGCTTTAGCTAATGGATTCTCAATATATTGCTGAATTGCACGTTTTAACGGACGAGCACCATACACCGGATCAAAACCAACTTCAGATAATAAATCTAACGCCTCACTACTAACTTGGAGATTAAGATCCATTTTGGTCAAGCGTGATTCTAGGCGTTTAAGCTGAATCTTGGCAATCTGGCGAATTTGTGCCTGATCTAGACCATGAAATACCACTACATCATCCACCCGATTGACAAATTCCGGACGGAAGTAGTTTTTAAGCTCTTCCATAACCGTAGCTTTAATCGCTTCATACGGTTCGTGACTCATGCTTTGAATTTGTTGTGATCCAATATTGGAGGTCATTACCACTACGGTATTGCTAAAATCGACGGTACGTCCTTGTCCATCAGTTAAACGTCCATCATCGAGTACCTGTAATAAGATATTAAATACATCAGGATGGGCTTTTTCAACTTCATCCAATAGAATTACACTATATGGTTTACGACGAACTTGTTCAGTCAGATAACCACCTTCTTCGTACCCCACGTACCCCGGAGGGGCACCTACCAAACGTGATACGCTATGTTTTTCCATGTATTCTGACATATCAATCCGAATCAAGTGATCTTCGCTGTCAAACAAGAAACCAGCTAAAGCCTTACATAGTTCAGTTTTACCTACTCCGGTTGGTCCTAAAAATAAAAATGAACCATATGGGCGATTAGGATCAGATAAACCAGAGCGAGAGCGACGAATTGCATCGGCAATCGCGGTAACTGCCTGATTTTGTCCAATTACTTTCTCATGGAGTTTATCTTCCATGAGGAGTAATTTATCTTTTTCACCTTGCATCATTTTTGATACCGGGATGCCAGTAGCGCGTGATACAACTTCGGCAATTTCTTCAGCTCCAACTTCAGTACGTAACAGCTGCATATGTTTATGCTCCCCTTTTTCGGCTTGATGAAGTCTGGCATTCAATTCTGGCAATTTACCATACTCAAGTTCAGCAACTTTTTGCCAGTCACCTTTACGTTTGTAGTTTTCAATTTCAGATTTAAGCTTGTCAATTTCATCTTTAATTGATTGCGCACCTTGCACCATCGCTTTTTCATTATTCCATATTTCTTCCAAGTCTGCATATTCTTTGCCGAGGGTGTTGATTTCTTCTTCAATAATTTCCAGACGTTTTTTACTTGCATCATCGGATTCTTTTTTAACCGCTTCACGTTCAATCTTGAGCTGAATCAAGCGCCGCTCAAGTTTATCCATAACTTCAGGCTTGGAATCAATTTCCATTTTAATCTTGGAAGCTGCCTCATCAATCAGATCAATTGCTTTATCGGGTAAAAAGCGATCGGTAATATAACGTTGCGATAATTCAGCCGCAGCAACAATTGCCGGGTCGGTAATTTCAACACCATGATGAATTTCATATTTTTCCTGTAAACCTCGCAAAATTGCAATCGTATCCTCAACGCTTGGCTCACCAACCAATACTTTCTGGAATCTGCGTTCCAAAGCCGGATCTTTTTCAATGTATTTACGATATTCATCCAAAGTAGTTGCACCGATGCAATGCAGTTCTCCGCGTGATAGGGCTGGTTTCAGCATATTGCCAGCATCCATTGCACCTTCGGCTTTACCCGCACCAACCAAGGTGTGAATCTCATCAATAAAAATTAGAGTCTGACCTTCATCCTGTGCCAGTTCATTTAGTACTGCCTTGAGACGCTCTTCAAATTCACCACGGTACTTAGCGCCAGCCAATAACGAAGCCAAATCTAAGACTAACAAGCGTTTATTTTTAAGCCCTTCTGGTACTTCACCATTGACAATTCGTTGCGCCAAGCCTTCGACAATCGCAGTTTTACCGACACCAGGTTCACCAATTAAAACTGGGTTATTTTTAGTCCGGCGTTGTAAAACCTGTATTGCACGACGGATTTCATCATCCCGCCCGATAACTGGATCAAGTTTACCAATGCGTGCACGCTCGGTTAAATCCACAGTGTATTTTTTAAGTGCTTCGCGTTGCTCTTCCGAGTCTTGGCTATCGACCATTTGTCCACCACGAATGTCCATGATGACTTTATTAACTTCAGCTGTTTTTACATTGAATTGTTTTAAGATTCTGCCAAGTTCACCTTTATCTTCAAGTGCAGCCAGTAAGAACAGCTCGGAAGCTATAAAGTTATCTTGCAGCTTAACCGCAATTTTTTCAGTCACATTGAGTAGATTATTTAAGTCACGGGAAATGGTAATTTCACCACCCGTTCCTGTTACTTTGGCAATTCGATTGATGCTAGCTTGTAATTCTGCTTTTAGCGGGTTAATGTTTACGCCAACTTTTGCTAAGACACTAGCAATTGTTGAGTTTTCTTCATTGAGCATTGCTAATAGTAAATGTTGTGGTTCAATATAAGCATTGTCATGGGTTAATGCCAAACTTTGTGCTTCTTGCAGAGCCGTTTGGAATTTAGTAGTTAATTTTTCAAAACGCATTATTTTCTCCTTCGCGTATCGATTATGTTAACTATTATATAGTGATGGAGAATTAGATTTCAATAGCTGAGCTTGATTGTTTTAGATTTTTCTAAAATGACGACTAAGCTACCGGCAAGAATGAAAGAGGAATTTAAGATTAATTTATTTTTATAGTCTGGATAAAGATTTAACTACGTGTTCATGAGCATTATTCAATAATGGTTCACCATGAGCACTTAATAAATGGCAGAAATTAAGTTCTTTTAAACCCAATAGTTCTGATTTATCTATCTGGGTTGCTTGCATCCATATCTCATTAACGGTAGCATAGCCAAAAAGCTTTTGCTTTTCATAAAGTTTTGCAGTAGAATCACTAAAAAATTCATCTCTTGCTAACCAATTTTTTATGCTATCACAAGTTACTAATATTCCACCATTTTGGTTGATATGTAAAACTGCTTCAGGAAATCTAGATGAATTAAATGTAAATATTTTACAATCAGCAAATGGCATTAATCCATCAGCAGTTAGATTATAGTCCGCTTTTCTATTATTTTGATGCTCCATTCCAGTTAATGCCCATAATTTAGCATCAAAATGATCAAGGTAAAAAGCATCATCACGTCCGTGAAAGCTACCTATTTTAATAACGTTTTCAATTTTACCAAGAGAAGCTAGCTCATCTAAACCTTTTTCAGTTAATTGGACCGTGTTGATAAGTGAAAGTTTACCTTGCTCTCGAACGATTATCATATTGCGACTATGTTGTAAAGTTACACCTTCATGCTGCGTAATATTGGTGCCTGTCACAAAGAAAATATCAGGGAAAATTTGTTTTATCTTTGAATGAGGCCATGCGGAAGAGTATTGAGGCATTTAGGTGCTCCTATTTGGCTAAGTTATCACAATAAAAGAAATTGCCAAAGCGATTACATTTTTCAGTTTGAGTCATAGTTATAATCTGGTTGCGCAGATTATCAGGAGAAATTGGCCACATATCGCCAATAATAGCAAATACATTGACACAATTACTTTGATTGGCATTTTCTCCACCAAATGGCTGCAGTTGTGGGAAATCACGATAGTCTAAATGTGGGTAAACTTGACTGGTAGGGCAAATCCGACTGTCCTTATAGTTATCTTCTAAGCTTTGGCGCAATTTATTAAAATCCTCTGCATCCTGTGAGTTAACAGGGAAAAATTCTTGCCAGCGCCCACGAGACATTGGAGCTGAGGTAAATAATGCAAACTTCTGATCTGAGTTCAACTGTGAATAATCAATTTGCATCAAATCCATAAATCTAACAAACAAGAGATTATGAATCAAGAAAAGAAAGACGATTGCGATACTCAAGTAACGCCTGAGATTCTTATTAACGCGGCAACTTATCGTATGTAAACCGCAAACTACTCCTAGGTAAGCCAGTGCACTCGGTGTTATTGCGTAGTATTCACTGAGAATGTGCATGCGCATAACATTTGATATACTAAACAATATTAATGGTAATACTGCGGATAATAACAAGAACGGTGATAGTAGTGGAATAAACAGCCAAAAACCAAAAGTGTACCAAAATCCAGAGTTAGAATCAAAAAACAAGCTGATTATTTTTAATGGGCTAGTTAATAGGTTTAGTATAATTTCGTGGTTATTTGCTCCCCATTGATTAAAGAATCCTAGCGTGTCAGCTACTTGTTGACCACTTTTATGCACAAAATATGGCTGTACTATCAAGATATTAACTGATGTTACGCAGATGCTAAAGATTTTTCATAAGCTTCGTTCTCTGCTTTA
>CAYIZV010000014.1:44421-46256 GCA_964367915.1 uncultured Neisseria sp. | reverse complement strand
TAGAGAGAAATTCGCCAGTGATAAAATGACTGTACCACTCGTTGATCTGGATTGCAAACTAGTGGATCACGCCAATGCTTCATCCGCGTGCCCAAAAATATCGCGGCATCACCCGGCTTAATGTCAACAGCGCGTACCACACCATTATCAAACTCTACATAAATCGGCCAAGGATTATCCAAGTTAGTGTAAGTACATAAAGACATCGTTAGATCAAGACCCGGGCGATCGCGATGAGGAAGCAATGTCGAACCATTAAAATAAATCCGTGAATATGAATTCTCTTCGCGGATAAAACGTGAGCGGAGAGCTTTGATTACTTTAGGAGTGAATTCTTTAAACAAAACATCAAACTCAGGAACAGAACCTGCGCCAAAAGAATTTTTATAATGCGCATCATTACCTTCAAAAGTTAATTGCTCATTATCAAACTTATCAAACATAATTTGATTTAATTCAGCACACTTTTCCGGCGTAATGATATTTTTAAAATAGTGATAGAATTCCATGTTCACATCTCCTTAATCAATAATTGAGTATTATATCACGCTAAACAAGGTTATTATGCGCATTTTCCTTTATGAAGAGCGCTTATTTGCTAATGGAGTAAGGCGTTTTATAATTACTTTATAAGCATCCGTCATTACGGTACTAAATAAAATTACAAACCCGCCAACCAGCACACTAGAACTAATTGATTCGCCCATCCAATAAGCAAAAAAAGTTGCGGTTACTGATTCGAGGCTAAAGATAATCGCAGCTTTGTTCGAACCGACCACCCGCTGGTACTTAATCTGCAAGAAAAAAGGGATTACCGTTGCAAGAATGGCACAATAAACAATACTCCACCAAAACAAATGATTATGCGGCAGCACAATGTTGTGCGGTGCCAGAATAAAACCTGGAATTAAGCTCGTAAATAAAATCTGGTAAAAAGTCAACAATTTGAGATTATGGCTTACCAGACTGGATTTTTCAGCAACAACAATCCCCAACGCGATGCATAATGCCGATAAAATCACCAATAATTCACCACGACCAAAATGTCCATTCAAGCCAGCACCGCTAATTAGATAGATTCCCCACAGGCAAAACAATGCGGCGACTATCTCAATAATTTTTGGACGCCCCATCTTAAACAGTGGCAGCAAAAATGGAACCATTACTACATTAACGCCAGTTAAAAAAGCAGCGCGAGAAGAGTCCATGTATCTCAGTGACATTGCCTGCAAAATAAACGAACCACTATTTAGCACACCAAGAATCAGTCCGTAGCGAACATCTCCCCACTTAAATTTGCGCTTAATAATCGTCGAAATAAACAGGGGTGACATGATTAATGCCGCTAAAATAAAGCGCCAAAAAACAAATAAGCTCGGTGCATAAAGCGCAACAATTTTATGCATCAGCGGGAAAGTTATTCCCCACATCACGGGAATAGTCAGAAGAATTAGATAGGCTTTTAATTCACGATTCATCAGTAGTTATTTCCATGAAGTATTTAGCCATTCATCAAAGCCAATTATTGAGTAACTCAACATCCGCAAGAGATAGTTCAAGAACTGTTGCAACCGATTGAGTTGGTTTTAAGCTTACGTTTAGCAATTGTTCTTGTCTAAACAATGTAAGCATAATTTCTTCGTTAGGCATAACAAAAGCCAATTGTTTTTCGAGATTGGTTAGCTTGACATTATTTAATGCCACGATTAAATCCCCTGCCGCTAGACCTGCAGCTTGAGCTGGAGTATCCGCATAAACATTTTTAACTTGATAGCCAAGTGATTGTTTATCTAATTTAGCACCCAAATCCAACGTGACTGCGGGAGTTGCCAAAT
>CAYIZV010000014.1:0-44321 GCA_964367915.1 uncultured Neisseria sp. | reverse complement strand
TCAAGGCTAAATTTAGACTGCTCACGGATTAATAAATCCAGACAAAGTGCAACTAAAGAGCCTTTAACATAATAGCTCACAATACTATTTGGACTATTTTCATCCTGACGATAGTATTTAATCCAACTGGTAAGGCTGCTGTTGGCTAGGGTTTGTTGTGTAACCCCGGCAAATTTATAAACATTATTCAAATTATCGGTTATAAAACCCAAATATTTTTCCCGATCGATCAGACCACTGCGATAGAGCACCAAATCATCATAGTAAGAAGTTACACCCTCAAACCACCACAGCAGCTTGGTATAATTCTCCTGCCCAAGATTGTAAGGTGTAAAGATCTGTGGTTTAATCCGCTTAACATTCCAGGTATGGAAAAATTCATGGCTGATAAGACCAAGTAGTTTGATATAATCTTCGTCATTTGAGTGATTAAGATTTGGCATTGCGTAATATGGTGCCATTAGCAAAGTTGAATTACGATGTTCCAAACCAGTATAAATTTCGCCTGAGAGATTTAGGATAAATCCATAACCCGAGTAAGGTGCTACGCCGCCAAAAAGTTTAATCTGATAGTCGCAGATTTTGTGCATATCACTGATCATGCGCTCACGATCAAACGGAGGAATAGTTCCCGATAAAATCAGATAATGATTCACCCCAGCAACGCTAAATTCCAGTCGCTCAAAAGTTCCCAGTTCAAATGGTGAATCAATTAATTCATCATAATCTTGCGCGCTAAATATCTCATCTTCATCCGCAGCCAATCCACAAGCAACCTGCCAATCAGCTGGTAAATCAACAAACTGTACTTGATGGGTTTCATCCTCATAACCTGCAACGCTTAGGCACAAACTGGTTGGATTAAAATAACCTCGTTTAGCATCTAAAAAAGCTGTGCGGATACCATATTCATGGGCATACACATTATAGCTAACTTCAACTTGATCGCCTGTGGTAAGACCTTCCAACAACCAGTTATTTTTATCAACTTGATGACTTATGACAGCTTGAGAATTATGCGTAGCGCTTAGTTTAATAATATTTTTACTAAATTCACGTACCATATAGCTACCCGGAATCCACACCGGGAGAGTCAAGCAATGTGACTGCGTACGCGCAGTAAAGACTAATTTCACCAAATAATGGTGCGCTGCAGTTTGTGGTGTAATGATATACCTAATTGTCATGTGATTAGTCCTTAATCGAGTTTATTAATTATACAGTTTACCTTAAATTATAAATAACTAAGAAGCATCTTATAAAGTTGCTTCTTAGACCTCAGAAGTTTGAATATTTGTAAGTTTAATGGGAGACAACTTTACGAGTATTTTGATTACCAATAAGCAATACTTGCTCGACAATACCCATCTTATTACGCGACGCAAACTCATCCCACGTAATTTGTTGTTTGCCCTGTTTTCCAACTAATACTACATCGTCATCCAATTGTACTTTATTCTTAGGGTCTTCATCAGTAATATCAACCACCACCATATTCATTGAGGTTTTGCCGATAACAGGGAATCTTTGCCCTCTAATCAACACCTCTGCGCTTTCTTTAAATGCATATTGTGGAAAACCAAAATCATAGCCAACACGAAGGGTTGCAGTTGTTGAAGGTTTATCACTTCTCGTATACTGGAGGCCATCATAATTTATTGGTGAATGTGGCGGAACATTTCTTTCTATAATTGCAACCTTAGACTTAAACGATGTCATAACTGGTTTCAAAACATGATGGGGATCTTGGTAATCATCTAAATCTTCACCATACATTAATGATCCAGTACGAACCATGCCCAATCTAGCCCAAGGAAATTTCGCCGCAGCCCCCGAATTAGCGATGTGTTGGATTACATCACTTTCTAAGTGCAATTGCTTAACCGCAGACTCAAAAATTGCTAATTGCTCTTTGGTTGAGTCAGAATCAACAGGCGGTGCTTGATAGTCTTTAGCTAAATGCGACATTACACCAACCAATTTTAGGTGTGGTAATTGAATGATCTTCTTCATATCAGAAACATTTCTCACACCCATACGTCCCATGGCAGTTTCAATATTCAAATGTATTCCGATGATAATATTCTTATGAAGCTTATTACTTAATTCAGCAGCAGTATTGGATAACATTTCAGCCTCCTCCACTGAACCAGCAACCTCTTCGACATTCCAATCATTCGTTATCGCTTCGACTAATTCTGGTTTAGTCACAGGAGCTATTCGGATCAAGTGGATATTTTTCCCGCTTGCTTTTATTTTTGGTGCAATTATTCTAAATTCACTATTGTCGATTGCTGCAATATAATCTACATTGGCTTTGATAGTTTCATCAATTAAATTGGCAATCCCATGTCCATATGCATCAGATTTCATTACTGCACAGATTTTTACTTTGGGACCAACCATTTCCCTAATGTGTTTTAGATTACTTGCATATGCTTGTGGATCTATTTCTACATAATTGATCGGTTGTGATACAGTATTTGAAACTGCTGTAGGAGCAGATATATTTTGTACGTTAAGATTTTGATCTGCAATTGCCCCCGCAGATAAACCCAGTGTCAAAAATAAATTGAGTAATAACGTTTTTTTGTTCATAAATGCCAACTCCCATAAAAAAGTTGTAGTATTGTATCACGATAATTATTCAATTATCCAATCATTTATATCGCAAACTTATAACAAACATCCCCAATAAATCAATAAATCACAATACTCAAAGGTAGTTAGAATTTCGCTGCTAAATTTTCAAAAAGCAATTAGTTTGGTTTTAGGCTAAGAATAAAGACTTCGAGGAGCGGAATGTACACGAAACTACATGAGCACCGCACAAGGATTTACGACAAAGCATAAGACCAAAAGATACTGGTTTTTAATGAATATTTATAAACTTATGAATCTGGGTACTTACTCGCCAATTATTCGCCAATGCTTGTTCGATGCACAGTTTGGTCGGCGTTTCTTTACAAGATAATGGTTGCAACCAAATCAGCTGAGTATTAATCGTATATTGAGCAAGTAATTGCTTAAGCTTAATTATATCAGCCATTTTACCAATTGGCATTTTAATTTCATTTGCTCGGGCAACATTTTCTGCCAAAATTTGTTTATGCCCAGGCATATCAATCTTGGGCGATAAGGTCACCCATGTTTTGTCACTCAGGCGTAATGGTTCAGTTCCGCTGGTTTCAATCTGGGTAGTATAGCCTTGAGCATGCAAATCTTCTGTAATTGCACGCAAATTATACATTGCTGGTTCACCGCCAGTAAATACAATATGCCGACAGGCTGGATATTTTTTGATTTGCTGCAAAATATCATCTGCGCTGAAATAAGCCCAGTTAGCTGAATGTTCAAAGGTCTTTTCTATAACTAATTGTGTGGTTTGTCGTGTAGCAGGGTCTAATTCCCATGTATGCTTGGTATCACAAAAGGCACAACCAACGGCGCAACCTTGCATCCGGATAAATACTGAAGGCAGACCAGCAAAATTTGCCTCACCTTGCAGACTATAAAAAATTTCGTTAATTGGATATTGCATAGCTGGCACTACATTTAGAGGTTTCTTCCAAAGTTACTTCACTGAGGATTATAGGTAAATGCGCAAATAATTGTGGACCAATTGTTTCCACCAAATAGCGCGCCAGATTTTCGGCAGTTGGATTATACGGGATACTTACCACTGAGGAGTCTAATTTAAGCAATTCCGTAAATAATGGGTCTTGATCCCATAAAATCATTTTATGATCCCAATTATCATCCAGCCATTTACAGAGTAATTCTTTTATTACCGAAAAATCAATCACCCGCCCAAGATTATCCAAGCTTTCACTACTACATTTGAGATGAAAAACATATGAATGCCCATGAAGATTACGACACTTACTCTCATGCTGATACACGCGGTGTCCGCAATGAATTTCGTGCTTCCGCACAACTTGATATTTACCCATCCTCTTTACTCGCGATACTTGGTAGGATCAATAATACCAGCGGCAATAAAAGCTTCTTTGCGCTGACGACAGGTACCACAAATGCCACAGTGCTCTTCGAGCCCATCATAACAACTCCACGTTTGAGCAAAGGGAACATTAAGTTCCACCCCGCGACGAATGATATCGGTTTTACTCCAGTTTAGAAACGGCGCAGATAAATTCAAATCTTCATGGCGACTATCAATCGTTCCTAGACGCAGGGATAGATTCATTGCCAGAAAATAATCTGGACGGCAATCCGCATAAACATAATTATCTCCCTTGTGTGGTCCAAAAGCCAAAAGTTCGGCATTTTGCGCACAGGCAATCGTCCATGCCAAAGACAGCATCATGGTATTACGATTTGGCACTACAGTTACCAACATATTTTCACGGGCATAATCTTGTTTGGGATTAGCCAAATCTGGATTGACCAGACTTGATTGTTGTAGAAATTGGTGCATAAAAGACAGATTGATGATATGATGTGGTGCATTCAGCTCTTTGGCTACAAATGCTGCACTTTGTAATTCTTTAATGTGTTTTTGACCATAATCAAAAGACACACAAATTAAATCGTAGCCCTCACTTACGAGATGATAGGATAATGTCGAGCTATCTAAGCCACCAGAGAGGATTACTACTGCCTTCTTTTTCATTTTATTGCCTTATCAAGCGTAAGTTAGGATAATTCGTTAATGGTTGGCTCGCACGAATCGGATTAATATCCAAACCACCACGACGGGTAAAGCGCGCCATTACCGTTAATTCATCTGGTGCACAAAATTTACTGATGTCATTAAAAATACGCTCGACACATTGCTCATGAAACTCATTGTGATTACGAAAAGAAATGATATATCTAAGTAATGCTTCTCGATCAATCTGTGCTCCACGATATTCAATCAACAGCGTTGCCCAATCAGGTTGAAAAGTCACCAAGCAGTTTGATTTTAATAAATTAGAGTAGAGTTTTTCTTTTACCTGTTTATTTGAATTAATTGTCAATAATTGCGGTTTAACCGTATAGTCTGAAATTATGATATCTAAACCATCAAGACATTCCCCGATAGGTGCGGTAATCGCGTACTCAGCATTACTTAGCTCAAATAATTCTACCTTAACCAAAGCATTGGTAGCTTGCGATAAGTCGTTAGCTATAATCTCCGTCAATTCTTCTTTACTGACGAATTTATGATTATTAAAGCTATTAAAATAGAGCTTCATTGATTTGGATTCGATGATATTGGTGCTAGTTATCGGAACATACATCACCGCACAAGCGACCATTGGCTTACCTTTGGGATTTAACCACGAAACTTCGTAGTGATTCCAGATATCCACGCCATAAAAAGGTAAGTTATTTTCATCAATGCCGATTTCATCGCGCTTGATTTTGCGCGCAATCGGAAACAATAATTCGGGAGTATATTCGCTAATATAAGCTGATTTTTTACCCAATGCAGAATTTTTAACATCCATAGCTAGACCACCTGTATTAAATTGCGAAACTCTTGTTTCATATCTGTTTCGTTAAATCTACCACCAAACTTATAGGTAATATTCTCGACATTTTGATCATTCACCCCACGCATAGTTATACAATGATGACTAGCTTTAATCAGTAAAGCAATATCTTCGGTTTGCAAAATATATGCCAAAGCATGAAAAATTTGCAAAGTTGCGCGCTCTTGCACTTGTGGACGACGAGCAAAAAAATTCACCACGCGATTAATCTTGCTCAGCCCAATTACATTATCTTTCGGGATGTAAGCCACAAACGCCTCACCACTAATAGTTACCAAATGATGCTCGCAGGTTGATTTAAAGGAAATATTTTTCGAGATTACAGGATCTTGGTAACCATACTGATTATGATTAAAGGTGATTTTGGGGAAGTTATTATAATCCAAGCCATAAAATAATTCATTGACAAAAAACCTTGCTACACGCTCTGGCGTTTTTTGAATCGAATCATCGTCTGGTGTAATACCTAAGCCCTTAATCAAATCTTTAATACTCTGGGTTACCAATATAGAATCCATCGGCGCTTTAATCGGATTATCAATCCCAAGACTTTCGAGATGTTGTGCAACTTTTTGCCCTAAAACTGGGTCTTTATCATAGTTATTCATTATTGCCCTTTGCTTTTATACGGAGGCTATTTTAACAAATAACTTACGCCGTAATAAATGAATTAGCGGTAAGCTCAATACTACCATCCACATTTTACCGATAATCTGCCCCTCCAAAAACATCAGGCTATGAAATGCCAAATGTAAAAAGACTAGCGAGTCAATCAATAATCCAACGCTTGCAGACACAAATACCGCCAAAATCCAGTTATAGCGCTGGAGAATACTATAGATTATGGTGTCACTTAATTCTGACAAAAGGTAAGCCGAACAAGCTGCAACGGCTAATTCTGGCGCTACGTAAAAATAGCTAAGCACCGTGCCCAAAATAACCGCAATCAACGACAGGTACAGACCAGCCAAGCGCTGCAAAACATCGCGCAGGACAAATGCTAAACCAGCAAAGAGCACTCCAGATGGTGCATAGATAACTGGCGCAAACCAGACAGGGATGACACAAGGTTCATTTACGGGGCATTTGCTTCCAAAATGGAGCAAGGTATAAGCAGCTAGTGGCATCATTGCCAAAAATAGGACAAATAAAATAATTGTTAGGAGAGTTTTTTGCGACATATAATTTATAGTTAATTCTGAGTTAATTGGTTATTTGGAGCGCTATTATAACAAAATCAACTATGTACGATGAATTTCAATCATCTCAAATATAGCATTGGCGGCAAGTAAAAACAATATTTGAGCATGTCATGAATTTTGTGTAGGCTAATAATATGTTATCATATTCATTCATTCTTTGGTAACTAATATCATGGTAAATCCTCACGGCATAATCAAATTAACCACTCTAAACTAATTGCTAAATAGCTTGTAATTTAGAAATTATAGCGGCAACAAGTTCATCTCCACATTCTAAATTATTAATTAATTGTTGATAATCTTTGTCTATTCTATTTTTTATATGTTGATAATGCAAGATTTGCTGCTCAACTGCAGCCCGTTCTTTTTCAAAGTCACGAAGCTTCTTAATCACATTGCTGACCTGTGTAATTTCAACAAGGATATTGCTCAAATACGTAATTGAAGGCTTTTCTACTACTGTTCCCAAGGTTTCTTGCAGTACATCATATTTTGCAACAACTTGTTCCAATAAGCTATCCTTATTGCATTTCACAACATTACTAATGGCAGGGGGTATATTATTGTTTGAATAACCCTTGTACATATCTCTTAAAATTGTAACTATATCTTTTAGCTTTTTATTTCTTACGAATTGATTTATCATTTCCAGATTACCAATAGCGTGCTGCTTATATATTTCTTCATAATCATTGGATGTGAATACTGTATCTAATATTTCTTTAGCCTTATCTAATTGCTGATTATCTATCATTACAAAATATAAACCAATCAGCGTCCTTAACCTGCTAAATAATACGTTATCTGCAGCTCCAGTCATTTTCCCTGTTTGAATAAAATTTATTGCAAAAATATTATTATTCATACGGCTATCCTTCCAAGCTAGATACTGTTGTTTTAAATTTATTAATGATGAAATACCATGATTTATTCTAATACTATCAATTTGTGTAATCTGTTGACAGGTTGCATAAATAAAAATGTCATTATCTCGTTTTTTTGAGTTACACAATTTGCAAGCGGGCAACATATTTTGTGAGCTGCTCTTCCCCCAACCACTAGATTGAGGAATAATATGATCAATTGTGTCCGCTGGAGATTTACCACAGTATACGCAATCTGCACCGTAAATCCATATTAATTCTTGCAACTTTCTCTGTGTGTTCAACATTATTGTCCAAATGTTATAAAACTTTAGATAACCATATGATGATCTATAATAAATTCCACTTTTTGCTATCGTAATATTACTACAAGATAATACTACCGTTTAATTATTTATGCTTATGCTGAAATAGAAATAACTGTGCACTAAAAATAATTTGAGGATTTTTACAGAGAACTTAAAGAATTTACCAGCTAGTAAAAACTAACTGGTAAATGATGACATTATCTACTATTAAGGCATGATAAAAAAAGATGGTGAATATATTTATCTAACTAAAATTACATTTTTCATAACATGACGCGTCATATTCACTAACACCCAAGCAATTACTATAACAGCGAGTATCATTTCGGCTTGTCCAAGCAAATGCCAAAATTTAGCGTTATCAGTATTAGCACCAACAAAGTGTGAGTATTTAATCAATCCTGTTGAACCAATTGCTAGAGGAAACGTAAACGATGCGTAAATTGGAATAAAGGCAATTCTGAAATGGTTAATTCTAATCATAGATAAAATTACCAAGGATGTCATCATCAATGCTAATGCCAATAGAAAACCTACTAATGTTGGATTAGGATTGCTAAAAGCAGTCAAGTATCCAGCTAAACATAAACTTGCGGGAGCACCCATAATTGCAAACGAAGGTAATTGAGCATCGCCAATCCGATCACCAAAAACCAGACGGTACATCATGGCAGGCAGCATTATTATATAAGCAATAAATCCAACATAGAAAATTGCGTGGGAAACAGTACCCATCTCCATATGAGAACCGGTCACACAAGCAACCACAATACCAACTGGTGGCACATACCAACTGGGTAACATATGATTCAAATCAAAATCACGAAAACGGTGATAAAGAAAGCTGCCAGCAAACCCAATATGAAGAATAATTGCAAAACACCACAAAATCTGTCCGCCTAGTAGTGAAAAATTAGTTACAACATCCGCAATAACCATCAAACACATATCGAAAGCAGGAATAAAGCTTCCCAATACCGGATGTGCAATCTCATCCCAAAGCAGTTTAGGATGAGCCAATTTTTTAATAGCAACCAATAACAATATAATTGACGCGATTGCGGCACAAACATAGCGTAAATTTGAGTTTACCTCAAGAGCCAACACATTACCAATCCCCGCAGTACCCAGTGCTAGTCCTGATACAGCTACTGGTAGTTTATTCAAATTATTAACAATTGTTTTCATTATTTTATTCCTAGATTATCCTAATGGCGTTATTTTAAAGCTTATTAATATATATCACAATAGATAAAATGTCTACTGCCAAAAATTTAGTCCTAAATGTGGTGGTATAAGAACCACCAACGTTAAAAAAGAGTCAATAGCGCACTATGAGTAAGACGTTTAAGTATATCAAATATCATGTATTTAATACATTAATTGAATCGCTTTGAGTTGATAATTTACCTTCTCGCTTTTTAAGTTTTTAGCCATACTTTCATTGCTATTGTTAAATACTCTAATGACATCATGATTGAGCTCATACCTTGGCCAGACTTGTTTGGCACCATAATTGGGATTACCAGTTTTGGCAAAAGAAGCCCAACTTTTGGTCAGCTGTTCAGAAATAGACTGGTCTTCTTTACTCCATGGTTCAGTTGTGGGGAACCAATAACTTGACCACTCACCGCGTTGTTTTAAGCTATTTGATGCTTGATTAATGTACTCGCAACGATTAGCCACAGATTCTGGCTTTGCTGGGGCTAATAAGACAGTATCAAGATCGCCAAAAACATAGGGTAACTCAAAAGTGTGAGCGGCACCAATGTGTGAAGCACGAATATTGGGCGTTAGATAATCAAAGTAATAGACATAGCTCGGAGCGTATTTATTGGCATCACTTGCCAAGAGTTTACTCGCCCCCAAATACCAACCATCAGCCATAATTTCGGCTGAAAGCACACATTTCTCGCTGAAAGTAGAATAAAGACTTTCAATCACCCGTGGATCTTCTCCCATTTTCTTCAAATACGCATCAACTGGTGGCTGTCCTGAAACAAAATAGCTGGCATCCCACGAATTGGTTCCAATCATAAATGGAACATTATATTGCTTGCCTGCAGCAAATAAGCGAACAGGGTCACCTATAATGATCTTACCATCAACAAATGCACCACCAAACTCACCATCTTGAAATTCTTTGGGAGTAACCATTAGCTTCTCAACTGGTAGCTTGCGGAGTTCTTTCAGTGTCTTTACACCCAATCCCTGAATATACCTAACCTCCAAAGACTCTTCTGAAATCATACCAAATTTCTCTTGAGTCAGATCTCTTAATGGCAACTGTTGAGCACTTTGGGCGATAGCTTTGTGAAATAAACCCTTAGCGGCTGGCGATGTCATCAACCAAGTGACACTTCTCCCGCCAGCTGATTGCCCGAAAATCGTTACATTGTTCGGATCACCACCAAATGCAGCAATATTATCGTGAACCCATTTCAATGAATATATTTGATCCATAGTGCCATAATTTCCAACAGATTCCCCATTATTTTTTGCCTCTTGGCTTAATTCCTTAGGTGCAAAAAAACCTAATTTACCCAGCCGATAATCAACAGTAACAACCACAATACCTTCTTTAATCAACCCAGTTGGCTGATAGTATGGCTCAGAAGCAGAACCTTCGACAAGGCCTCCACCATGAAACCAAACCATTACAGGAAGTTTCTTCTTATTTGTACTTGGTGTATATACATTTAGTTTCAGGCAATCTTCAGAACCAGGTGCTAATTCATTATTTAGTCCTTTGATTAGTGGTTGAAGACAAGCTTTACCAAACATGCTCGCATCACGAACGCCACTCCAGTTTATAGCTGGGTGAGGAGGACGCCAACGAAGCGTACCAAGCGGAGGTGCTGCGTATGGAATATCTTTAAAAGCTATCATTCCTTTACTTTCTATTCCTTGCAGCTTCCCATTTTTTATCTCAACAATTGGTCTGGATTCACTAGCCACGCCAGCATAGGCATTAATCGCCAAAGAAGCAAAAAAACAAGCACCTAAGAATTTTATTCTGTTATTCATTCAATACCTCAAATTAAATTTAAATCAATTTTATTAGATAAATTTTCCATCATCACCTGAATTTTAGTACAGCTATTCAAAATTACCGATTATCGATACCACTATTATAGCTTACTGCGCGGTTACTTACTTTAGTTAAGTAGCTATGATACAGACGGTTATTGTTTTAATAAATAATTTGCCACACTCGAATAACTGTCAAAAATCATGAGTCTCAATTTATCAGGCAAAATAGTCTATAATAACGCCTTAATAAACTAATTTATATAGAAATAACAACATGACAAAAAAAGTTCACATCAAAACCTACGGCTGCCAGATGAACGAATATGATTCAGACAAAATGGCGGATGTGCTCAAACAATTTGAAGGCTACGAATTAACGGATAACCCAGACGAAGCAGCAGTAATTTTGTTTAATACTTGCTCAATTCGCGAAAAAGCTCAAGAAAAAGTATTCTCAGATTTAGGGCGAGTTAGGAAACTCAAGCTAAAAAATCCTGATTTAATCATTGGCGTGGGTGGCTGTGTTGCGTCGCAAGAAGGTGATGTTATTGTACAGCGCGCACCTTATGTTGATATGGTATTTGGCCCACAGACCTTGCATCGGATTCCTGAATTAATCCAAGAAAAACGTAGAACTGGTAAATCACAAGTTGATATTAGTTTTCCTGAAATTGAGAAATTTGATAATATGCCAGCAGCTAAAGTTGAAGGTGCAAGCGCATTTGTCTCAATTATGGAAGGCTGCTCTAAATATTGTACTTACTGCGTAGTGCCCTACACTCGTGGCGAAGAAATTTCTCGTCCATTTGAAGATGTATTGACTGAGATTGCCAAGCTTACATTACAAGGCGTTAAAGAAGTCAATCTACTCGGGCAAAATGTGAATGCTTACCGCGGTAAAATGGCAAATGGTGAAATTGCTGATTTTGCAATGCTGTTAGAATTTGTTCATGAGATTCCGGGAATTGAGCGTATTCGCTATACAACTTCGCATCCAAACGAAATGTCGCAACGTATAATTGACTGTTATGCCAAATTACCTAAATTAGTTTCTCATTTACACTTACCCGTGCAAAGTGGCTCCGATCGAATCTTAGCTGCGATGAAACGTGGCTATACTACGTTGGAATATAAATCCGTATTACGCAAAGTACGTGCATTACGTCCGGATATCTCATTTTCTTCAGACTTTATTGTCGGCTTCCCCGGCGAAACTGATGAAGACTTTGAAAAAACCATGAAACTAATCGAAGATATTGGTTATGACGTAAGTTTTAGTTTTATTTTCTCACCGCGCCCAGGTACGCCTGCTGCTGAAATTAAAGATGAAACTCCACACGAAATTAAATTAGCTCGCCTACAACGTTTGCAAAAACGCCTCGAAGAACAGCAGTTTGAAATCAGCAAACAAATGGTCGGTAAGGTCCATAAAATCTTAGTTGATGGTTACTCCAAAAAACATCCTGAACTAATGACTGGACGCACTGAAAATAACAAATTGGTGGTATTTGCGGGTAATCCTCGAATGATGAAACAGATTATTGAAGTTACGGTTACTGAAGCCAAAATGCATAGCCTGATTGGTGAAGTTGTAATTCATGAATAAAGTAGGAATTTAAAATGTTACGTGTTTCAGAAATTAAACTAGAATTAGATCACACTGAGCAGGAATTACGCGATGCCATTTGTTATAAATTAGCCATCAAGCCTGCTGAGCTGTTGAGTTACACTATTTACAAACGCAGCTATGACGCCCGTCGTTCTGCAATGTGTTTGATTTACATTATTGATGTGAATCTCGCTAACGAAGCCACTACTGCTAAAAAGCTCTGCAATGAGCGTCACATATGTCCAACTCCCGATATGAGCTACCATTATGTCGGCAAAGCCCCGGCTAATCTAACTGAACGTCCATTAGTAGTTGGTTTTGGTCCATGTGGTCTCTTTTCCGCACTGATTTTAGCGCAAATGGGATTTAAACCAATCGTGTTGGAACGCGGGAAAGAAGTTCGTGAGCGGACTCAGGATACATGGGGCTTATGGCGCAAAAAAACCCTCAATCCCGAATCAAATGTTCAGTATGGTGAGGGTGGCGCGGGTACGTTCTCTGATGGTAAACTGTATAGTCAGGTTCGTGACCCACGTTATTTAGGACGCAAAGTTATCGAAGAATTTGTCAAAGCTGGAGCACCGGAAGAGATCGTTTATGTCAATCGTCCACATATTGGAACGTTTCGCTTGGTCGGCATGGTCGAAAAAATGCGCCAAAACATCATTGATTTAGGTGGTGAAATTCGCTTTGAACATAAAGTTACTGATATTTTGGTTGATGAGCAAAATGGCGTACGTCAAATTCGCGGAGTAGTTCTTGCCGATGGTAGCGAAATCCGTAGCAACCACGTTGTAATGGCGCTGGGACATAGTTCACGTGATACATTTAAGGTGCTCTTTGAACGTGGCGTTTATATCGAAGCCAAACCATTTTCAATCGGTTTTCGGGTTGAACATCCACAGTCGATTATTGATGCTGCCCGCTTAGGTAAAAATGCTGGACACCAACTCCTCGGTGCTGCAGATTATCGTTTAGTGCATCATGCCACTAATGGTCGCTCGGTGTATAGTTTTTGCATGTGCCCTGGTGGTACAGTAGTTGCGGCAGCTTCCGAGCCAGAACACTTGGTTACCAATGGCATGAGCCAATATTCACGTAACGAGCGCAATGCCAATGCGGCAATTGTAGTCGGAATTACGCCAGAAGATTTCCCAAGTGCGCATCCGCTCGCCGGAATTGAATTGCAACGTCAGCTGGAAGCCAAAGCTTTTATTCTTGGTGGCAGCGATTACTGTGCACCTGCACAACTGATTGGTGACTTCTTAGCCAATAAACCATCGAAAGAATTAGGTAGCGTTATACCATCTTATAAACCAGGTGTTAAACTGGGTAATTTAGCAGATGCATTGCCAAACTACGCTATTGAAGCAATTCGTGAGGCAATTCCCGAATTTAATAAAAAAATTCGTGGGTTTTCAATGAAAGATGCAATTTTTACCGGAGTAGAAACACGTACCTCATCACCAATACGGATTAAGCGCGATGATATTAGCTTTGAGAGCATCAACACACGTGGTTTGTATCCCGCCGGAGAAGGTGCTGGTTATGCTGGTGGGATTTTATCTGCAGGGATTGATGGTATTGAAGTAGCGGAAGCTGTAGCAAAGAATATTTTAAATAAATCCTGCTAAATAAAGATTATACTCGTAATATTTAATTTTTGGATGCGAAGGATAGATAAAAAAGACGACGCCGTGTAGATAGAACTACATCAGGAGTCTTTTTTGAAATCCGACAAAGTCCAAGATTCAAAGACGATGAGTATATGTTGTATTTTTACGACTAATTCAACACGGCACAATACCACCAAAATATAGTTAAACTAGATTAAATAAATACTCGTTAAACCCTGAAATAAAAGACAATTTGATGCCACACGTAGAAATATTGTCGGTTTAATACTGTGCGATAAACAACATTTAAATGGTTAAATAGCCTGAATTTATAAGTGGATTTAATGATATAATCCGTGAATATAGTTCGTCTATAAACTATTGATAACTCATCTAAATGGAATCTAACCAATGAAAAAATCTCAATTAAGCCTAATTTTAATCTCCAGTCTAAGCGTGATTCTTGCTGCTTGTGCCAGTGGTACTAGTAGTAGTAGCCCCGCTCCAATAGCACCTGCAGCCGCACCTACGGCAGTGCAAGTTACTCCTCCAGCAGATTCAACAGTTGCGGCACCAGATAGTGCAGTCTACTACAGTGAATCTGGTGACGTTGTAACAGTTAACATTCCACAGACAATTCCAGGTGGGACTCAATATAATTCAATTACATTACCAGCTGGAGCTACAACGACTGCGTTAGTTGCTGCTCTTAAAGCTGGTCAAGTTACCAGTGCGGTAACAACTGGGGATAGCACTGTATTTCAAACAGCAACTGTTGCTTATGTTGTGTTCGCTGCTTCAACAACTCAGTCAACTAAAACAGTACAAGCTAATACAGCGGAATCTGTAGAATCTGCAGCAATAAGTGGTGCAACAACTGCGGTTGTCTCAACAATTACAGGATCTTTCCGTGGTGTTTCTTATGGTGCTGGCTCTTCCTTAATGCTGTCTCCATTCAATGGTAGTTCAGCATCGACAATTAGCCTTTCTAATTGTACCTCTAACCCTGGAACATCAACAGCAGTATCTGGTATAACTGTATATGCAGGCAATTATTATATTGGAGTTGGCGACAGTAATGGTAATGTATGTATTTATGATTATAACCTGCATTGGACTAACTTAACCCCACAAGCGACTAGCCATGGTTATACACCAAGTTCAATTAAGTCATTCGCCTTTACTAACTCAGAAAATCAAGTTCTGTATGGTTCTTGGTTAACTAACTCTGGGCAAATTTGGCGCGTGACTGCTAATACTAAAGGCCAACCGATAACTTCGACTAGTTGTACTGGAACTGGTAATTGTTCATTCTGGCAGTTAAATAAAGCTGGACAACAAAGCTCGGGTGGACAAAGTGTTACTTTCACTAACCCACCAAGTACGACAGCTTCTTCAATTTACTCAGATACGGCTAACTCGCTCTATGTTGGTAGCAACAATGGCTTATTATACAAATTAGCTAATGGCAGCACTAACTGGTCGAGTGCTACTACGGTGGGTACTCTTCCTGTAACTTTAGTTCCAGCACCTGCAGGAACTGGGGTTACCGCTGTTTCTGGCAATAGCGTGTTTGATGCTAATTAATACGAAATAAATAACTTTCAAGGCACATTTTATAATGTGCCTTTTTAACAGGTTTCATTAATGCAAATTAAAAAAATTTGTCTCACCATCAGCACCGTACTGATTTTTTCATCTGACGCTTATGCCTCTGATAATAGCTTATTTCAAAATATGGATGATCAAATCGCTTTAGGCTACGCCTATAGTCAGGCTAAGACCTTTAATCCAAGCTATTCACCATTAACTTATACAACCAACACCAATTCATTGGCACTGCATTTGGAGCAATTATTTGACAATAATGTCTGGTTTGCTGCGGATGGAAGTTTTATGTTTCAAGGCAGTCAGACTGGACCGGATAACGGCTTTAGCAATAACATCCAGATGCTGGGAATGCCTGCATCAATCGCCGGAAAAATAGGTTATTCATTCAACTTCCCATTTGGCTTACAAGTTGTTCCTTATGCCTCAATTGGTAGAGAGCTAAATTATAATGGGGTAACAACCTCACAAAATGGTTTTGTAAATAGCTATTATAATTATTATGGTGGCGGTGCCCGTCTTGAATACGTTTTTGTTCCCGGAGCAAGTATTTATGCAGATCAGGGTATTGGCTATTTAAGTGATACCGGAAGTGGTAATCCACCCAATCTAAACTTTGATGCAATGAGCTATACAACTGCACTAGGGATACGTTATAACCTATTCTCACAGTTTCAGATTTCAGCACAAGCTAACTATAATTACATTAGTTTATTAAATCAATCCATCGGTTATGATCCCTATACATTTAACCATCAAAATACGGCGCAGACCACTTGGGGTGGTGCATTCTATTTTGCATATTTATTTTCACCAGAAAGTGGCAATTCAGGCAGCTTGGCAGCCCCTCGCTCAGCAAATAGCGAATTGGCTGGCTTTGATAATAATTACAGCATTGGATTTGGAATTGCAAACTCTACTAACCGTTATAATGGCGGTGGTAATCCCGCGATTAATTCTAATGTCAACTACTGGAATTTTGCAGCGACACACCTTTTCGAAAATAACGTTTGGGCAAATCTAAATGCACAGCTGATGAATAATATTTCACAAAGTAATATCCCTGCAGGATTTACTAATAGTCATGTTCCAACTTATATTGGATTTCCTGGTAACGTTCTTGCCAGTGTTGGTTATGCATTTCCATTAGCAAACGTTCCAGTACAGTTTATCCCTTACGGCAATGCGGGAGTAGTGATGAGCATTAATAGCTATAATGTACGCGAGAATAGCAGTATCATGAATGCGATTTCACATGATATGTATCTTCAATACGGAGTTGGTGGTCGAGCTGAATATGTAGTAATTCCAAGACTACAACTTTATGCAGATCAACTTTTTGCCGGGATGGAAGATAGATCAGCTTTAGAAAATAATGCATGGCGCTCAACTTCGTCACTCGGCATTAACTACAATCCATGGAGTCGCCTACAATTAGGTATCCGCGGTTATTATGATTATATTTCACCAACAGGAAGCACATCTAGCAATAATACTTATTATGCACTAAATCAAAGCACACTAGGAGGCGAATTTAGTGTTGGTATCCGCTATTAAGAACACGTAATAATTTAACTAAAAATGAAGGTAGTACATAAATCCTAACAACGTAATCAAGGAAAATATGGTACCAAAAATTGTACTACTTACATTTTCAATAGGGTCAAGGTCAAAAGTGATGCTGAAAATTGTCGCCGTAACAGCAGTTGGCATTGCGCATAAGATAATTAGCTCTTTAGCCAACAAACCTGTTATGCCAAAGATATGAACCACTCCTACCATCAATATAGGATGAAAAATATTTTTGAGAAAGATGTTCAGAAGCGTAACAGCGCTTATGCAAATCTTAAAGCGCGACATGATTAATCCCAGAGTAAACAAAGATACTCCCGAAGTAGTACCACCGATCAAATGTGCTGAAGATTCAATAGCCTTCGGAATTTGAATATGTAATAATGATATTAAAATTCCCAATACAGGCATAAAAATCAACGGATTTTTAAGTATTCGCCGCGCAATATGCGCAAAATTAACCTGCCCTTCCCCAACGACACTGACTTCAATTAAAATCAGCGTTAGTGGAATCATAATTACACCAACAATAATATTGCTAATTACAATGGGTAACATTGCAGGCATTCCAACGATTGACATCATCAACGGAATTCCCAAAAATGCGGTATTGGGGTATCCACAAACAAATGAGGTTTCAGCACTACGTGCAAGTGAACGGCGCAAAATAAAACGATTAAGCAGTAAAACCAGAGCATACATCCCTAGCAGACCAACGGCAAATGCACCACCTATTCTCCAATCTAATAGTTGCTCAGGCTTTGCCGTTGCTGCAGCAATAAATAATAATATTGGCAGGCTGAAATTTAAAATAAAAACATTTAAACTATGATCATTTTCCTGACGAATTAAACCCGTTTTTCCCGCTATATAACCCAATAATATGACCAAAGCCACTGACAACAACGAATTTATCAATACTTCCATGCTAAAGACACCAAATAATAAAATGTATGCGGCAGTAGCTGCCATTTCTAAGATAGCTAATCAAATAAATTAATTTCCATTAAAAAACGCCGCTTCCAAAAAAGATGCGACGTTTTTTATAGTTTCAGCAAATATACTCCAACAGATTGGAAATACTGGTAGGTCTTTTGCTGCGAAGCTTACTAGTTGTAAGTGGGCAGCAAAACAACGACCCAATATGATGAATCTGTTGGAATATACATTATTTGCTCAGAATTTCACGTAATACATACGGTAAAATTCCGCCATGACGATAATACTCAACTTCAATCGGAGTATCAATTCGGCATAACGCCACAACGTCTTTACTCTTACCATCCGCGTAAGTAACTCGTAATGTCACATCTTGCTGTGCTTTAAGCTCATTATTAATACCCAAAACATCGAAAGTTTCATTACCAGTTAAACCAAGGCTCTCTGCTGATTCACCCGCTTTAAATTGCAACGGTAAAACGCCCATTCCAACCAAGTTAGAACGGTGAATACGCTCAAAGCTCTTGGCAATAACTACTTTAACACCTAATAACTGCGTACCTTTAGCTGCCCAGTCACGTGATGAACCAGTACCATACTCTTCACCCGCGATCACAATCGTTGGTGTCTTAGCGGCAACATACTGCATTGCTGCTTCATAGACAGTAGTTTGCTCACCATTATACAATGTGTATCCACCCTCAACTCTTGAACCATCAGCTGCAGCAGGGATCATCAGATTTTTAATCCGTACATTGGCAAAAGTTCCGCGCATCATTACTTCATGGTGTCCACGACGTGAACCATAAGAATTGAAATCTTTGGCTTCAACTCCACGTGATAATAAATATTTACCTGCCGGAGTAGTTGCTTTAAACGAACCAGCTGGAGAAATATGATCAGTCGTAACTGAATCACCCAAAATCAGCAATGGTTTTGCAGCTTTGATATCATGAATATCACCATAAGTCATCGCAAAATCAGCAAAGAACGGAGGCTCAGCGATATAGCTCGAGTCAGGCCAAGTGTAAACATTACCATTAGCTGATTTGATATTATTCCATAAATCATGATCTTTAGTTAAATCATGATACAGACGTTTAAAAGTATCGGCATTTTGTGCTAATGGCATTAAGGCTGCAATCTCACTCGAAGTTGGCCAAATATCTTTTAAGAATACATCTTTACCATCACTACCCTGACCAATTGGCTCTTTAGTCAAATCAACATTAACCTTACCAGTTAAAGCAAAAGCTACTACCAATGGAGGTGACGCTAGGAAGTTACCTTTAATATTAGGATGAATCCGCGCTTCAAAATTACGGTTACCAGATAACACAGCACACGCAATTACGTCTTTGTCAACAATCGTTTCGTTAAATTCAGGACGTAAATCACCCGCATTACCGATACAAGTAGTACAACCAAAGGCTGCGATATTAAAACCTAACTGATCTAAATATTCTTGTAAACCAGCTTTTTGTAAATAATCCGCTACTACCCGTGAGCCAGGTGCCAGAGAAGTTTTAACTCGTGGATGAACTTTAAGCCCTTTTTCAACTGCTTTCTTAGCCAACAAACCAGCGGCAAGCAATACACTTGGATTAGAAGTGTTGGTACATGAAGTAATCGCAGCGATTAACACATCACCATTACCGATATCAATACCAGCTTTAGTTTCATAACGTTCTGCCAATTGGCTTTCTTGTTTATTAAAACCATTATCGGCAATCGGCTTAACAAATAATGAATTAAATGTCGTACCCATTTTATCCAATTCAATCCGATCCTGCGGACGTTTTGGTCCTGCCAATGATGGTTTGATTGACGATAGATCTAATGACAAAGCTTTAGTGTATTCAATTTCACCAGCATTAGGAATACCAAATAATTCCTGAGCTTTGAAATATTGTTCAAATAACTCACAGTCTTCTTCACTACGTCCGGTTGCACGCATGAAACGCACTGTTTCGCTGTCTACCGGGAAGAAGCCCATTGTTGCACCATATTCTGGCGCCATATTGGCAATTGTTGCACGATCAGTAACTGAAAGGCTCGCAGCACCTTCACCATAAAACTCAACAAATTTACCAACAACTTTTTCTTTACGTAACATTTCGGTAATAGTTAATACCAAATCAGTTGCCAAAATACCTTCGTTTAATTTACCTTTTAATTCTACCCCAACCACGTCAGGCGTCAAGAAATAAACTGGCTGTCCAAGCATACCAGCTTCGGCTTCGATTCCACCAACACCCCAACCAACGACACCAACACCGTTAATCATTGTAGTGTGTGAATCAGTTCCGACTAAAGTATCTGGGTAAACTACACCAGCTTTAGACTGTACACCATGGAATAAATGCTCCAGATTTACCTGATGAACAATCCCAATTCCTGGAGGAACGACACCAAAAGTATCAAAGGCCTGCATACCCCACTTCATGAACTGATAACGCTCATTATTGCGTTCAAATTCTAATTCCATATTCTCACGCAAGGCATTTTTATTACCGTAATAATCAATTTGCACTGAATGATCAACTACTAAATCAACAGGAACCAATGGTTCAACGATTTTAGCATCTTTGCCAAGTTTATCAGCAACAGTACGCATCGCTGCCAAATCACATAATAATGGAACACCAGTAAAGTCTTGTAAAACCACGCGAGCTACTACAAAAGGAATTTCGTCAACCCGTTCTGTTTTAGCACCCCAGCTTGCTAATTGCTGTATATGAGCTTCGGTAATTTTAACGTTGTCGTAGTTACGCAACACGGCTTCAAGAACGATTCGGATCGAAACCGGAAGTTTTTTAAGGTTAAATCCAGCCGCAGCTAGCTTTGGTAAAGAGTAGTATTTATAAGACTTCCCGCTTGGGGTAGTTAATTCTGACAAAGTATTAAATTGATTATGCATCATTCGCCTCGTGAAATAAGAATCGCCCATATTTTAGCACACCTACACTGTAATAGGTGAGTCTGTTATGAAGGCAATAAACTCTGCATCCAGTATATGCTATAATCTCAAGGTTTATATATAATCATATTCAAAATAAAATAATCACAATTTAGCAACTATATAAAAGTACAGACTCATGAAATTAAAACCAAAACATATTTTCTATCTAGGCTCAGCTTTTACCTTAGCTCTTTTGACTAGCAGCTGCATTCCTTTTGGTGGGTCTGTAGGTAGCTCACCTGTTCCAACACCCAACCCCAATCCAAGCCCGACCCCGACTCCGCCGACTCCGCCAGCTAATGGCTGGCAAATTTTAGCTTCTCCTCCAATCGGTGGTGGACGAGCAAACAATGTTGGCTTGGCAAGTGACTCATACGGCAATTTGTATGCATCATATCAAACGGAAAGTAATCTGACAGTATATCGCTATATGTTTAATCAAACCACACCACAATGGCAACAAGTCGCATCACCGTTAGCAGTATCAAATCATTCACCCTACTCAACAATTGCTGTATCAAATGTCAATGATATCTATCTGGCATATACTGGACCAAATCATGAAGCATTCTATCTGCGGGCTCTACCAGATATGTCTGGATGGAGCTCGCAACAAATAGTACAAACTACATTGGCATATACTGGTTCTGCTGGAACAATTGGATGTGCCACAATTCCAGCAAGAGTTGTTAATGATGATGCAAGTTATGTATCTATGGCGCTAATCAATAGCGGACAACAGATGATCGCATATAAAGACGATACATATGTTCTTTCAGATTCACAGGTAAACCCTGTAGAATCAAATAGCGTTTGCACCTCACCAGCTTATGATGGCAAAGGAACGTTAAGTGTTTTTGTCAGTGCCTCAATGAATTGGAGTAATATTAGTGCAGGATCTGTAAGTCAGGTACGAATTGCAGCTACCCCAAATAACACTAATTCTTATCCAATATATGTTGCTTATCAGGACAACCTCAACAACAGCAGTATCACTGTTCAAAAGCTTTCTTCACCACAGAGTGGTGCCCAATGGCAAATTGTTGGTGAATCAGGTTTTACTGGATTTAATGCTAATTTTATTAGCATTGCTGCAGATAGCAATGGCATACCATACGTAGCATACCAGGATGCAGGAAATAACAATAAGTTAACCGTTCAGAATTTTACCAATGGCGCATGGCACGTGATTGGAGGTACGAATATTTCTACTGGAATTGCATCTTATATTAGTCTTGCCATAAATGCAGAAAGCAATATAGTTTTTGTAGCCTACCAAGACTCTGGACAGAATAATAATTTATTTGTGAACCAATATGTACCAGAGAGTAACGTTTGGATTCCAGTAGGAGGAACAATTCAAAATCTCAACAACAACTATGGAACTTATACCGCACTGACAGTAATGCCCAATAGTGGTGAACCAGCTATGGCATTTCAAAATGGGGCACAAAACGTAAGCTCAAGTTTGACAGTCATGTATTCAACGGTCAACATACCATACTCACAATTATTAAATACTTATGGTAATAGCATAGAAAGTTTGAGAAAACGTTAAATGCCCTCTAGTTTGTAAATATTGAAATACTCTGATAAATATTAATATTTATCAGAGTATTTCAAGCAGTCCAATATTACTCAATTACTATAATCAAGACAATACTTTAAAGAATTTAAACATCATCAAACAGGTGGCTCGGAGCTATAAGAAAGCAGTAAAGAACGGCTGTACACGGTTTCTCCATTTGGACCGGCATACTCGGCACTAAACCCCAACTTTATTTGTTGATTCTGCTCTGGGTAACTATCTGTCACATCTACATTATAACTACAAGAAGCATTAATTGCTAAAGGTTCAGTGCAAGTATTAGCGCTAACATTTGCAGTAGCACTACCACTAAGAATAATGGGAGTTGGAATAACAATATTATTTAAAGTGTAGCCCCCAATATTAGTAATCGTTACAGTACTTGTGCCTGTCTGACTAACTCCAAATGATAATGGATTGTTACTTGCTAACATTGAAGCTAATGCAAACCCACCACGACTGTTATACCAATTTACACCTACGGAAAGAACCGTGGTACCGTTAATTCCTGAGTATGGAATACTAATACTCGAATTGCCACCTGATTCTGTAACATTAAAACTAATCGAACAAGACTCGGCTGGGGCTAATGTCACTTCGCTACAACCAAGCAAATTACTGATGCCTACACCTGCGGTAACAGATGCTATTGCAGCATCCGCATTTCCCGCGTTAGTCACAAGAACCGAACCACCACTTTCATATACCGTATCAATTAAAGGAATATTACTGCTAGTTAGAATCGGTCCTGCAGCAACGGGTCTGCCATTCTCACATCCTACAACACTCCACAATAAAGACCCGATTAAAAACCATTTAATTTCTTGAGTGCTAAAACTAAAATTTTTATGCCATATCTGCACGTTATCAATCCCTTTAACTAAAACATAACACTTAGCTGATACTAATTAACGCTCGTAATTCCATACAAACTCTCTGAAGTAATACTAAGCTGAGTCGTCCAGGTTATCGCATCAGGAGATGTCAGAATCGTTCCCTGTGTTCCAACAGCAACAAATTGACCATTACTATATGCTATACCATAGAGCGGATTCACATTATTAGTTACCTGAGTACTCCACGCCACGCCATCTGGTGATGTCAAAACACCACCATCACGAGTCACTGCTACATATTGATTATTAGCATAAATTACCGCACCAATTTGTGCACTAACACCACTATTCGCTGCCAGCCAATCTACCCCATTTGCCGAATAAAGAATCGTCCCATTGGTACCAACCGTGATGTATTTACCGCCACCATAATTCACTGCAGTTAACTCCTCACCAGTTAATGAATTTTGCTCCGTCCAACTTATTGCATCGCTGGAAGTCTGAATATAACCATCGAGTCCTGTTGCTACATAAAGCCCATTACCGTAAGTAATACCATAAATATCGCAACTATTAATTCCCGTCTGTGAACTCCAGTTTACTCCTGTTGGCGATGTAATAATTGTTCCGTTACAACCTACCGAGACAAAGAGACTATTACCATAAGCTACTTCAAATAATTCTTGGGCAGTTCCTGAAACTTGAGAAATCCAATTCGAAGCATTACTCGAAGTGTAAACAGCACCGCTATTCCCAACCACAACATACTTATTATCGGCAAAAGTAATTCCATTAAAATAGTCCGAACTAATAGAAGCAGATTCCCAGTTAATACCATCTTGCGAAGATAAAATTATGCCTCCGGTACCAACAGCCACAAACGTAGGTATCTTGCCTAAATCAATATTTATCCCCAATGGATTCATTGAAACAATTTGACTAAGGTTATCGACGCTGAATAATGCAGTCAGTGTTAATTGATTTTTACTAAAATAGCTTTGATTAACAAGATAAGTAGCCGACATTGATAGATTGTCTTTACCCATTATGCAAGTCTGCGTCATGATACCATCAGCAGAGTTATATGTACATGCTGAAGCTGTAACACCTGGTAAAGCTATAAAATAGTCTTCCATTTTAGTAGTAACCGTAACATTAAGCGCATCATCCGCATTGGCTAACAAATGACTGACTGTCACTGACTCATTTGGCGTGCCTGCTTCATTTAGTGTAACTGAATTGGCAAGTGTTCCTTGGTTGGATTTTGCATAAATGGTATCACTTCCATTTGGCAGTGTCGGAATAGCATTAAATTGAATTCCGGGACTCTCTGCATCCTGATAAATTAATCTTGGTAGTAATAGATTTTCTGTATAAGTAGAACCAACTGCCCCGAGAGCCAAAATATTAGACTCTAGAACATTATCATAGACAATTTTGCAAGTATCATTTGGAGCTAAAGTAGTGCTTCCTGGAATACAGGTAGTGTCATTTCCACCAATTTTCCAGGCAACAACAGAATTTGCATCTTGAATACCAGTAATCTTCATTCCATCAGTACCAGTATTTTTATATGTTAATGTAATTGACTTTCCTACGATGTCTCGCCCTCTGGCAGTAAAAATATAACTAGTTTCTGCCGACTCACCATTGCCACTAGTTACGCCAAAAGCAGTCTGTTCCACCAGTGAAATACTTTGATTATAGGGTTGCACTGTCCAATTAACATTACTACTAGCACTCCCATTGGCATAAGCAATAGTGAATAGTGCAGTGCCTGATGATTCATCACGGCTAAAAGTAGGTCCCAATTTTAAAGTTGCACTGCAAGATGCCCCAACACTTAATGTAACGCCACAAGTATCGGCTAATAAAGTCAGATACTCAGGATTATTACTCAAGCCTAATGAAGTTAAATCAGCTGGTAGATTACCACTGTTACTAATGGTTAAATCCTGTGTAGTCGATTCAATGGTATTACCGCTAATAGTCATAGTCAAAGTGTTTGGAGAAATGGTTAAAATTGAACCAGAACTGGTTGAATTATAGGTAATAGATAAGGTCTGGTCATAGGATTTTATTCCGCCAGCATAACTGGCACTAAAGCCAACATTGATCTGCCCGCCAAGCTTAGTTTGGCTATCATTTACATTGACTATATATTCACATGAACTACCTATTGCTAATGAGTTGATCGTTGCACAATTATTAGCTCCAAGAGTAGCAGTAGCATTGCCCCCTACGACAATCGGTGCTGGAATACTAATATTATTAAGACTAACTCCACCAATATTGGTAACAGTGATGGTTGTACTACCACCAACCGCTACCGAAAAAGAAAGCGGATTTACAGAACTAGACATTGAAACTAATGCTGGTTCTGCTCCATTATACCAAGTCACGTTGGCTACTACATTGCTGGCGCTGCCACCAGTATAAGGAATTATAATATTGGCATTACCGCTTGATTCAGTTACATTGAAATTGATAGTACAGGTTTCACTTGGCGCTAAAGAGCTATTACTGCAACCAGATAAATTAACAATGCCATTACCAGCAGTAATACTCCCCAGCGTAGCTGTTTGATTTCCTGTATTGCGAACGAACGCGCTACCACTAGTTGTCGTGGCTGTGTTGATCAGTGGAACTAAGCCTGTGGTTAAAATCGCGCCAGAAGTCACTGTCGCTACTGCAATATCCACACTATTACTAAACTGAGCTGTATCATTTAAAACTTTAGCAACACTTCTTGCTGAATTATTTTTGAGTTTACTTGCTATACTTGAATCAACGGTTATAGCTGCGCTCATTGAAGAGCTGGCAATTGGCGAACTAATCTCAACTGCTTGAACAAAATTAGATTGAATCTGCTGCCCGCTAATATTTCCATTAACTATAGTTACCGCTGGTTTATCGATTGTTATACTCGAAACATTATAAATTTGATTCTGACCACTGCCGTATAAGTATATTGTAGCGTAACCCGTAGGATTACCATAACCTGAAATAGTGACCCCTGACTGGAATTTGGCGCCTGCAGTTGTAACATTATTTTGAACTTGTGCATAATTGATTAACTGTGTAAAACTTTGTGAATGATTATCAAGATTATAACTGGCCTTAATCTGAATTGTTCCTTGGGTACTAAGTCCGTCTAACATCGGCGTTACTATTGCAATCGGGCAAGCTTGATTTGCTGCAACTGTTGAACATTGACTTGCATTGATACTAACTAACTTTTGGGCGTGTTTAAATAAACTAGTTAATTTTGATGTCAAAGATGTATGAGCAATATTGGTAGTCAAGTTATAGCTAATCCCACTTATTGACTTGTTGGTATTATTGTGTACATAAACTACAGTTGAAGTTGAACTATTACCAAAAACAGGAATTGTACCTGCGTTATCTATTGTAATTGCAGTCGGAGTAACCGTTGGAGATGTTCCATTGCTATTGTTAGTTGTCGAGCTGCCACAAGCCGTGATACTAGCAATAACAAGCAATCCAGAGGCAAGGTTTAACAATTTTGTTTTTAGCAACAGTGGTGAATTCTTCATTTTTTATAAGACCTAATAATAATTAATCTAAGGCAATAAGGATATATTCTTCAGTTTAGCATAGGCTTTCAGTATTATTTTATCCGAAACGGATATTTGCAGTAGATTTTTAGATTGCTTGAGAGCTAATCCATTGGGTCAATCAAAATAATGAAACTTGACTGTGAACATAGCTAGAAAATAAAACCCGCTCATAAAGATGAGCGGGTTTTACAAAATATCAGTCTAGTTTAGTCAACTTGTAAAATTGCCAAGAAAGCGGTTTGTGGAATCTCAATATTGCCTACCTGCTTCATGCGCTTTTTACCAGCTTTTTGCTTCTCAAGCAGTTTTTTCTTACGGCTGATATCACCACCATAACACTTAGCCAGGACATTTTTACGCATTGCTTTAACTGTTTCGCGGGCAATAATATGCGCACCAATCGCAGCCTGAATCGCAATATCAAACATTTGCCGCGGAATCAGCTCACGCAATTTAGAAACTAGCTCGCGCCCACGGTATTGTGAGTTTGCCCGATGCACAATCAAAGATAAAGCATCTACCCGCTCACCATTTACCAACACGTCTAGTTTCACCAGATCTGAGACACGGAACTCTTTAAACTCATAATCAAAGGAAGCATAGCCTCGTGAAACTGATTTTAGTTTATCAAAGAAATCCAACACTACTTCATTAAGTGGCATTTCATAACACAACATCACCTGACGCCCCATGTACTGCATATTCATCTGCACACCACGTTTTTGGGTACACAAGGTAATTACAGCCCCAACATGATCGTTTGGTACTAAAATATTAGCGGTAATAATTGGCTCGCGAATTTCTTGAATCCGACTTGGATCAGGTAATTTGGCAGGATTTTCTACCGTAAAGACTTCACCTGTTTTATCCAAGACCTGATAAACCACAGTTGGTGCAGTAGTGATCAAATCCATGTCAAATTCACGCTCTAAGCGCTCTTGCACAATTTCTAAATGCAATAAGCCCAAGAAACCACAGCGAAAACCAAAACCTAGAGCTTGCGAAACTTCCGGTTCATAATTAAGCGAAGCATCATTGAGTTTAAGCTTTTCCAATGAATCACGGAGATTTTCATAATCATGTGACTCTACCGGATAAAGTCCAGCAAATACTTTAGGCTGAATCTCTTTAAACCCAGGTAATTGCTCACTTGCTGGGTTAGCATCCAAAGTCACTGTATCGCCAACTTTGGCATATTGTAATTCTTTGATCCCCGCAATAATGTATCCTACTTGCCCTGCTGATAATTGAGCTTTTTGAATTGCTTTAGGCGTGAAAACACCAACCTGCTCACACAGGTAAGTCGCTTTATTACTCATAAATTTGATTTTATCTTTAGGCTTTAACACCCCATCAACCACACGTACCAGCATAACGACACCAACATAATTATCAAACCACGAATCAATGATTAGTGCTTTTAACGGTTTATTTGCATCGCCGCGCGGAGGTGGAACTTTAGCAACGACTAATTCAAGTACATCTTGCAATCCAATCCCGTTTTTAGCCGAACAGTGCACCGCATCCATCGCTTCAAGTCCGATAATATCTTCAATCTCCTGAGCGACCCTATCCGGTTCTGCTGATGGCAAATCAATTTTGTTTAAAATCGGTAATACTTCAACGCCCAAATCAATTGCAGTATAACAATTAGCAACCGTTTGTGCTTCAACCCCTTGCGAAGCATCAACGACTAATAAAGCTCCTTCGCAAGCAGACAAAGAGCGTGACACTTCATATGAGAAATCAACGTGTCCCGGCGTATCAATCAAATTGAGATTATAAACAATCCCATCTTTTGCTTTATAATTTAGTGCCGCGGTTTGGGCTTTAATCGTGATTCCACGCTCTTTTTCGATATCCATTGAATCAAGCACCTGCGAATCCATCTCACGCTTGTCTAAGCCACCACAAAATTCGATAAAACGATCTGCCAGTGTGGATTTACCGTGATCAATATGTGCAATAATTGAGAAATTTCGTATATGTTTCATGTTTTCCTAAAATCAATAGCTGTATAAATAAAATATGCAGATTATAACACATTGTGTCGCTCAATTTATTTGAAATACAAACTATAAAAACCATCTTTAAACAGGCATGATTCTAAAAAAAGTAGTTAACTAACCATATGTCTTTTCTGCGCACATGGATATGTCATTCCTGCGTAGGGAGGAATTCAAGAGCGGCTTCACTTTTTTGGGTGATTAATAGATCCCACATCAAGTGCGGGATAGCAATGGTTTAAGTTCATGAATAGATATATTCGTCACACTCACAAGATTATTTTTATTGAGTTTCCTATATTCACAAGTGGATTTATCACTCAAGAAACGGCAGAAATCAAATTCGTAATTTCTGCCTGTAGAATTTAATTTCCGTTCTGAGCTCCTATGGTAAATGGTAAAAACATCGTAATTGTTCGTTGCGAATCAGTGCGCAAGATCTTTAACACTATTGTTTGTCCATTTTTATAGCGATCAACTATTTTCACAAACTGATCCAATGACGCAACCGGAGTATTAGCCACTCCAAGAATGATATCACCACTTGCCAACCCAGCAAATTGTGCATCACCATTCACACTTTGGATAACCAAAGCAGAATTCAGCTTCAACCCCATCTGCTGCAGCTGTTTAGCATTCAATTGCGTAACTGCAATACCCAATTTGCTAATTTGTTTGCTACCAGCTTGATTTGGATTGTTTCCATTGCTTGCTGTTGTTGTTCCATTTTCATCCGCAGCCATTGTTGTAGCGGTAACGTTAATCTGCTGATTATTACGCCAGATTACCAAATTTACAGGTTTATTCGGACCTAAATTACTAATAATCTGAGGCAGTTTCGAAGTATCGCTAATTTCTTGCCCGTTAGCTTTTAATATTACGTCACCAACTTCAATTCCAGCTTTTTCAGCCGCAGAACCAGCATCAACGCCATTAACCAGTGCGCCTTTTGCAGCCTTAAGCCCAAATGAAGAAGCTAGCTCTTCGGTCACAGGTTGAATTGCGATTCCCAAGCGACCATGAACAACCTTACCAGTAGATTTTAACTGGTCAGCAACACGCATTGCATAATCAATCGGGATTGAGAATGAGATTCCCATATAGCCACCACTTTTGCTGTAAATTTGCGAATTAATCCCCACAACTTCGCCATTGAGATTTATCAGCGGCCCACCTGAGTTACCTGGGTTAATCGGTACATCGGTTTGGATATATGGTACAGCACTATCGTCAGGAAGACTTCGTGACAAAGCTGAGACGATTCCCTGAGTAATGGTATTTTCTAAGCCAAATGGTGAACCGATTGCGACTACCCAGTTACCCGCTTTTAGATTATTTGGATTACCAATTTTGACGCTCGGCAAATTTTTGGCAGGAATTTTGATGATCGCAACATCACTAGTCATATCGACACCGACTACTTTAGCTTTAAATTCTCTCTTATCACTAAGTTTTACGGTTACACTATCAGCATTATTTACTACATGGGCATTAGTCAGAATATAGCCATCACTTGACAAAATGAAGCCAGAGCCCAAGCCTCGCTGTTTGTATTTTTGTTGCTGCTGAGGTACCATCCGTTTGAAAAAATAATCAAACATCGGATCACCAGTGCTGCCAAATTGGTTGCCCTGCGGAGTAACACTCTGTGTTACGTTAATATTAACTACTGATTTACCAACATTATCATAAATTGCTGAAAAATCAGGGTATGCAGAAATTACACCTGAGGCAGAGGAGTTAGGAATGGTTGCAGCAAAAGATGGTGTGCTGACAGAAATCGCAGCCACCAAAGCCAGAATTAATTTTTTATTCATCATCGTTATCACCTTTGCGGATTAGTTAAAAAATAAATAGCTCTCTTGACTAATTTAGTAACAACGGAATATTTTTTCAAGATCTAACGATTAATTTTTTTAATAGCCCGGCAAAATAGCCAATACATAAAATCATTGTGATACAAAAGCTTGCTGGCAAATCAAATCCATAAGAAATATACAATGCAATAATAACCGCCAAATTAGCGCTAATCACGCTGATTACAATTGTTGTGGTGATAGTTTTGCCCCACTGCATCCCGATTGCACCAGGAATAATCAATAAGACAAAGACCAATAATGCTCCTACCACCTGACACGCCATTGAAACCGTAACCGCCAACACCAAAAAAAAGACTACAGAGAGTAATTTGAGTGGTACATTTTTAGAACTCGCCACGACTGGGTCAATTGATGCAAAAATCAGCGGGCGACTAATGATTAGCATTGTTAACAAAATCAGCACAGCCAGCGCGCTTAGTTGAATCAATTGTACATGTGATACTGCAAAAATATTTCCAAATAAAATACTCATGACACTACCAGCATAATTATTTTGGAATAAAAACAAGAAATACGCACCAAGCCCCAAGACAAAAGTTAAAACTACGCCAATAGCTAAATCATTTTTCTTAACTTTTTCGCCCATTAAGCCCATGGCAATTGCCGCAATAGCATTAAGTAATAATTGTCCAAGTAATCCCGATATGCCAAGTAATGCAGCACCAGCGGCACCAGTTAAGCTCATATGCCCCAAGGCGTGCGCAGCAAAAGCTGTCCTTCTAAGCACGACGAAAACACTAACAATACCACAGATAGTTGCAACTATCAAGCCTGCCAATAAGGCATTTTGCATAAACTCATATGCCCACATAGCTATCCTCTTTGACACACTCAATCGTTTCACAAAAATGCACACCGCTACCACTAAAATGAATAAAGGCATCCAAATGGCTGGCAATTTCATGCATATCATGGGAAATAATAAATAACCCCAGTTGCTGATAACGATGAATCTGCTGTAAAGCCTCAATAAAATGCTGCTTGGCATGCGGGTCAAGGTCAGCTAAAGGCTCATCAAGCAATAACAAACGCGGCTGATTAATCAATGCCTGTGCCAGATAAATACGCTTTTTTTGCCCACCAGAGAGCGTATTAAATGCCTGATGAGCATACGCAGTTGCGCCGACTAATTCAATTAGCTCAGCCGCACGCTGCTTCAACTGCTTACTGTATAATGCAAGCCCCCAACATTGTCCCCGATAGCTACTTAAAATCAAATTAAGACCACTCATATTATCGCTGAGATTGATTTCACGCTCTTGCGGAATATATGAGATGAGATGATTGAGTTTGCCCGGCACATTACCCAAAATCTGCAATTCACCCGAATTAGGCGCTAAATTTCCAAGGATGGTTTTCATAAAAGTTGATTTGCCAGCGCCATTTTTACCAATAATTCCAATCCATTGATTATCATCAATCGTTAGATTAAATTTGGGTGTAATTGGTTTATCATAACCCAAAACCAGATCTTTACAAATAATCATCTTAATGTGACTTTGCTAATGCTGTATTAGTAGCGCTAATTTCTTGATTTAACCAAGCATTAATTGTTGTATTTGCAGGCATCGTTTCGCTGACACCAACTACCGTAACACCATTTTTACGTGCTAAATCCTGCATGTTTTTGGTTATTGAATCTGATACTTGATTATTATAAAAAAGTACCTTAACTTTTTTAGAAGTGATTAGGTTTTGATAATCCGCAATCATCTTAGGAGTTGGTTCGCTATCATTCATGATTTTCCACTGAAAATCCAAGCCCTGCATTTTTAAACCGAGCGCATCTGCCATATAACCAAAAACTGGCTCGGTGGCAGTAACTTGTGTACCTGCATATTTCGCTTTACTTGCTGCAATATTCTGAGTTACTTGCTGATGTCCCTGGGTAAATTTTTGTAGATTAGCATTAGTTTGCGCTTTAGCAGCTGGTTCGAGCTGATTGATTCGCTCGGCCAATAATTTTGCCAGTTTGGGAAAAGTTTCTGGTTTGTACCATAAATGTGGATTTTGCCCTGATTTCACCCCGACCAAATCCGCAACATTAATCACGGTAACTTTAGATTTATCAACACCAATTAACATTTGATTAATCCAACTATCGTAATCAGCCCCATTATAAATAATTATCTGAGCTTGACTAAGACCTCGGCTTACCGAAGGAGAGGTCGTAAATAAATGCGGATCAGCATCTGGATTACTGATAATACTTTGTACACTAACTGCTGAGCCACCTACTTCTTTAGCCAATTCGCCATAAAAATTTTCAGCAGCAACAATATTTACTGGTGCAGCAAAAGAACTAGCCCCAAGAATTGATAATAATGCAATTAAACCAAATTTCTTCATATCTAATACCTTTATAAAATTATTTCCTAATAAATCTTGACTACACTAAAACTAATTGAATAGATTTACTCATCAGCAAATGCCCAGCGCGGGAATGGATCTTCAAACTTCAGCCAAGCCTCAACCCCTCGATTCATTTCAGAATCAGTAAGTAGACAATTATTTAATCTTGAGACTAAATTCTCTTTGTCAATCCCGACCCCAATAAAAACCATTTCTTGACGGCGATCGCCCCAGCACGAATCCCAATCTTTCTGCATTTCAATTAATGCTTCCTCATCAAGCTCTTCTGCTGGACAGCTTGCCCACCACATACCTACCGCTTCATGCTGTACTGCCATTCCAGCTTGGGCAATTTGCCCTACCCAGTCATTACGTGAAGCTAGCCAGAAATACCCTTTTGCTCGGATAACACTCCCCCAATCACTTTCAAGAAACTCGTAAAATCGCTTGGGATGAAACGGTTTTTTTGCTTTATAAACAAAGCTACTAATCCCATAAACTTCTGTCTCAGGAACATGTTCGCCATTTAACTCTTTAGCCCATAAAGGTGAACGACTGGCTTCATCATAATTAAATAGTCCAGTATTCAAAATCTCTTTTAATTCCACCCTAGCATAGTCGGTAATATGTAATTTTGCTGTCGGATTGAGCCCTTTTATGACAGAGATAACTTGCTGTAACTCATCTTTATCGATAAGAGAAGCCTTATTGACAATGATAACATTAGCAAACTCAATCTGATCAACTAATAAATTTACTAAGCTTCGTTCATCATCCGCTCCAAGGCTTTCACCAATATCTTTGAGAAATATATCTGAACTATAATCTTTAAGTAATGTTTCGGCATTAACAACTGTTATCATAGTATCAAGATTAGCAACATCTGAAAGCGACTTACCATTCTCATCACGAAAAGCAAAAGTTGCAGCAACCGGAAGTGGCTCAGATATACCTGTTGATTCGATTAATAGATAATCAAACTTGTTACTACTGGCTAATTTCTCAACCTCTACTAGCAAATCATCACGCAGAGTACAACAGATACAGCCGTTCGACATTTCAATGAGCTTTTCATCAGTTTTGGATAATTTGGCATCACCTTTTTCAATAATTGCAGCATCTATATTGATTTCTGACATATCATTAACAATAACTGCAACTTTTAATCCCTCACGATTATTTAAAATATTACTTAAAAGAGTAGTTTTACCAGCACCAAGAAACCCAGACAACACCGTTACAGGTAATTTTCTCATAATTATACACCTTTCTGTTACAAAGTAACATTATTTATCTGCTCTATTCATTAATACAAATAACTAACCATTAGCTGAGCCTGATATACTCCATTACCATCTGGATCCGTATCAGTCACATATCCATATGCACCAAAAAATGTTAGTCCTCTCACCTGAGGTAGGCTATAGCTTACCTGAATGTCATATTCATTACTAGCTGGAATTATTGTAGTTGCGTAATACTGATAACCAGGCGATATGACTAAGTTATTTTCAAGTAAACTCAAAGATGGAGCAATTTTATAAGCTTGACCAGACGATCTTTCAATCATTCCCTGAATCCATCCAGTTGTATATAATGGATCAGTTGCGTATTGATAGGTATATGGAGAAACTAAGCCACCAGCTTCATACCCATCTGACGGCCCCCAAATATTGTTATACCCAAGTTGAAGTCCTAATATTGAATAATTAAAACCAAGCTGAGCACCAATCATATTACTGCTTACACTATTACCATAGCCATTGTTATTAAGAATATTTCCATTCCCATTTTGCCCCTGTATCGCCCCTTGAAAGCCAAGGGTAAATCCAAGATCCTCATTTATAGGAAGTTTTATAGCAGTATCTGCATATGCCATGTTTGCATAGTCAGCAAAAGCATACCCCCATAAGCGAAAATTTAGCATCTGTCCAGGAGTATTCCAGCTGGCACCAACCGCTACCGTAGATGAGCTACCAGCATCTCCAATATTTCCAGTTGCAGTACCATTATCAAACCCACTGTTGTACATTGTCTGTTGGCTGAAACCCTGTTCGCCAAGTAACTGTGCTCCATTGATTGCAAACCCAGTTAGTAGCCATCCGCCGCCGGGGTTAATATTAACCAAAGCTCCTTGATAGGTTACCATATTTAATGCGTTATTCTGATAATACGTCATCCATGGGCTGTTACTAATTCCAATCCATCCAGCATCTGCTTGAACAATATCTGAGTACTGATATTCTGCAAATAGCTCCTGCGGTGTAACTTGCTTCATTACTGAAAGTCCTTGTGCTTGATTTTCGGGTTCAACGGGATTCCACTGGCTGCTAAAGAATGGGTTGGCAATAGTCAGCAGACCACCAAAGGAAAACCCTACAACTTGCCCGGTTTGTCCAAATATATTTACTGCATAGCCGTAGTTATTCGCACCATTTTGATTAACATAGCTCGCAGCACCAAAAGCATTCCATGTTCCATCACTAAACCATTTTTGCGCTACATTATCATGAACAAATTCACTTTCACTAACATTTTGAGTGCCACCTCCGCTTGGCATACCTATATACGGATTTTGTACATAATTACCCCTAAAAATATAACCATTATCTGTTGTTTCTGATTGACTTTCCGCTTCTTTCTCCTGTGTTACCACCTGTTCTATTTGCTGCTCATCTGCATAAGAAAACCCACTGGCTACCACTAAAATAACGGGGAATAAATTCTTCATCCTAATTTACCTTTGACCGATATAATGTTACAATGTAACATTATATCATAATATTAAGTAAATTCACACAAAATACAAGAATAAAATTAAATACTTATCAAGCCACATTTAGATTTATAATATTGCTATTAACATAATTAAGTATTTGTTTTTATATGCAGCCAAAATTTGAAACAATTATTGACTATTGTAGGTCAAAAAATATTCAGCTAACTAATCAGCGATCTCTGATTATTAGGATAATTGCAACGACAGCAGATCAATTAACTGCAAATGAAATTTTAATAGACTTACAAAAAGTAAATCCAAAAGCAAATCGCATGACGATTCATCGTGCACTTGAATTTCTTACTGATGCAGGTTTAATACACAAGATCGCATTCAATCATACCTACAAATTATGTGCTCATCTTTATTGTAAACATGATCACCACTGTCAGATTTTAATCTGCCAGAAATGCGGTAATCAAACAGAGATACATAATCCACAGATAACAGGGGCTTTACTTGAAATAAGTAAAACACACAACTTCAAACTTGCAAACCCAGTAGAAATAACTGGTCTATGTACAAAATGTCAAACAGAGGAAATTTTATGATATTAGTTAATACAAAATTTGATGCTGGAAGTATCATCGTTCATGATATAAGCAATCCACAAAATTTACGTTTTGGAATCCGCAATGATACCAATTCACATTTTGCGCAATGGTTTTATTTCCAACTTAGCAATGTTAAAGAACAAGAACTAAATTTAAACCTTGAAGGGCTGGATAAAACAGCCTATCCGGATGGCTGGGATGGTTATAATGTTTGCGCCAGCTATGATAATCAAAATTGGTTTCGTATTGAGAGTAGCTTTGCCAATAACACGCTGACTTGGTCACTAACCCCAGAGTGTAATAGCATCTATTTTGCCTATTTTGAGCCCTACTCATACGCTCGTCATCTGGAATTAGTTGGTTTTGCTAATGAATGCGAGAATGTCCAGCACCAAATCATCGGTCAAACTGCGGAAGGACGTAATTTAGATTTATTAATTGTAGGCAATCCCAAAGCGAAACATAAAGTATGGATTACCGCGCGGCAACATCCGGGAGAAAGCATGGCAGAATGGTTCATGGAAGGATTAATTTATCGTTTATGTGATGAGCAAGATGCAGTGAGCACTAGCCTAGTAAAAGATCATGTCTTTTATTTAGTGCCTAATATGAATCCAGATGGCGCATATCATGGCAATTTACGCACTAACACCACCGGAACTAATCTGAATCGCGAATGGCTAACTCCAAGTGTTGATAAATCACCTGAAGTTTATCATACCCGCAATAAAATGCTAGAAACAGGCGTTGATATGTTCTTTGACATCCATGGCGATGAAGCACTTCCTTATGTCTTTACTTCTGGTTGCGAAGACAACCCAAGCTTTAGCGCAAAACAGCAAAGATTACAACAACAATTTGAAGAACTATTCCCATTGATTAACCCTGATTATCAAACTACGGTTGGTTATCCTAAAGGACACTTCAGCAGTGAATCTGCCACAGTTGGTACTAAGTGGGTTGGAAATCAGTTTGATTGTCTGGCATATACGTTAGAAATGCCGTTTAAGGATAATGCTAACTTACCTAATGATTTGTATGGTTGGAATGGTGAGCGCTCTTCCCTACTAGGAGCTGGTTTATTAACTATGCTTAATTTAATCAAACTATAAGTGTTACTACTAATTAAAAAACTGGAATTTAAATTCCAGTTTTTTAATAATTTACAATCTATCGGCAGCAGTTTAGTCTAAAACTAAAATTCCAGTATACCAGCAATAGCCGCATACAAAAGCCAAGATTACAATCGTCACACATAACACAACTTCAAATTTATTCTCAAACATCTTACGATTATCTTCTTTTCTTGCCTTATAGAACAAGACGATACCGATTAAATACATTAACGTTGAAATTGCTAAATATTTTAAACCACCGGCATAAATCATCCAAATTGCGTAAGCTACTGCTAGTGACCCCTTAATTAATTCATAAACATAAATCTTTTTATCTGTAAGAATCAACTTAACTGAAAACATTGCAGCCAATAAATATGGTACCAAAACCAAACTTGTTGCAATCATGATCATGTTAAGATAAATCGCCTGACTAAAGTACGCACATACCATCATAAACTGTAAGGTAAACCCAGCCATTAAAGCAGCATTAATTGGAACACCACGAGTATTAACCTTGGTTAAAAACTTAGGCATAGTGCGATCAGTTGCAGATAAATATAAAATATTAGTTGCTAGCATATTCCATGCCAACAATGCCCCAACCACACAAATCAGAACTGCAAAACGAATAATATTGGCACTAATTGGACCTACAACCTCAGCCATCACTCCAGCAGTTGACGGCGTAGTTAAAGCCTGTACGCTACTGGTAGACATAATACCAAATGGTAAAACTGAGAGCAAGGCATCAATAATCAAAACCACGATAACCGCCAGCATAGTTGCTTTACCAACATCCTTCATTGATTTAGCATAGATAGCATAAATACACGCAGCTTCAATACCCAAGAAATCCCAAACGGTAACTAGCATGGTTGCTTTGATTTGATCCATCATGCTACCTAAATGCAAATCATGAGTTGCCATGTTTTTTGCAAATATTTCTGTTTTAAACCCGTAAATAAACACTAAGATCAATGCAGCCAGCGCCATTAACTTAACCGTAGTAATCATGATATTAACAACCGAAGCTTCTTTTACGCCACGAATGATAAGCGCCATCACAATCCAAATTAACAATGACTCGCAAAGGAAGGATGGAAAAGTTGCACCTGCAGTAGGTCCATGACCAAAAATCGGAAAGAAATTTCCCAAAGTCGCAAAAATATAAATCAAGTAACTCGCATTACCCAAAAGAGCATTAAGATAATATCCCCATGCTGAAGTAAATCCGACATAATCTCCAAAACCAAATTTAGCGTAACCATAAATACCGCTCTTAATATCTGGTCGTTTATTACTGATATAAACAAAAGACCAAGCTAAGGCAATCATACCTGCAGCAACGATAAACCAATGCAAAACAACCGCTACTGCACCAGAGCGATTTGCAATATTTTGTGGAATGTCAAAAACCCCACTACCCATCATAGAACCAAATGTTAGAGAAAATAGAGCAAAAAACGTTAAATCCTTAACGTTAACTCCCGAGCTTGGTGTTTTCGCAGCCATAACTTTTTCCTTAAAAAGTCTAAAGATTTTATTTTAAAATAGTTATCACACAAGTTATATAAAATTATTATTAAAAACAAACAGCGTGATAACAACTACCCCCAATCGGCGTTTAGCCGCCCCCTAGACATTATACATTGATTCTTACTTGAGTTTTAAAGCAATTATAGAAAAAATAACACTGAATTCAAGTATACTATATATCATATAGACACTCTCAAAATAAAATAAATTAATTCAAATTGTTACACAATAAAGAAAATTAAAGACATAATCTAAAACTGATATTTTATGCAACATTTTTAAAAAAATGAAGCTATATATAGTTTTTTTTATCACCCTAAACGCAAAGATAGTTTTATTTAGACAAAAAATAGCGTCAATATAAAATTGACGCTATTTTTAAAATCAGCAGATTTAGGAAGTTTTATTAGTACATTCCACCCATACCGCCCATTCCACCCATATCTCCACCACCAGCCATAGCTGGAGCATCGTCTTTAGGTAGATCAGCAATCATGCAATCTGTAGTTAGCATTAAACCAGCAACTGATGCAGCATGTTGTAATGCAGCACGAGTTACTTTAGCTGGATCAAGCACACCCATTTCGATCATATCACCAAACTCATTAGTTCCAGCGTTATAACCAAATGCGCCTTTACCCTCTAATACACGATTAATTACAACTGATGGCTCTTCACCACAGTTAGCAACGATTTGACGTAGAGGTGCTTCGATTGCTTTAAGTACAATTTTAACTCCAGCATCTTGGTCTGTGTTAGAAGTTTGCACCGCACTAAGTACACTACGCGCACGTAACAATGCAACACCACCACCAGCAACAATACCTTCTTCAACCGCAGCACGAGTTGCATGAAGCGCATCTTCCACACGGGCTTTTTTCTCTTTCATTTCAACTTCAGTTGCAGCACCAACTTTAATTACTGCTACACCACCAGCCAATTTAGCTACACGCTCTTGAAGTTTTTCTTTATCATAATCTGAAGTAGATTCAGCAACTTGTTTACGAATTTGTTCAACGCGAGCTTTAATTACATCTTCGCTACCAGCGCCATCAATAATCGTAGTATTTTCTTTACCGATTTCAACACGTTTAGCTTGACCTAATTGAACTAATTCAGCTTTTTCTAAAGATAAACCAACTTCTTCAGCAATCACAGTTGCGCCAGTCAAAATCGCGATATCTTCAAGCATTGCTTTACGACGATCACCAAAACCAGGAGCTTTAACCGCAACTACTTTTAAAATACCACGCATATTATTAACTACTAAAGTTGCAAGAGCTTCGCCCTCAACATCTTCAGCAATAATCAATAATGGACGACCAGCTTTAGCCACTTGTTCCAATACTGGTAATAAATCACGGATATTAGAGATTTTTTTATCTACTAGCAAGATAAATGGAGTATCCAACACTGCCATTTGTTTATCAGCATTATTAATGAAATATGGCGATAAATAACCACGATCAAACTGCATACCTTCAACGATATCTAGTTCGTTATTTAAACCACTAGCATCTTCAACTGTAATCACGCCTTCTTTACCAACTTTATCCATTGCAGTTGCAATAATTTCACCGATTGACTCATCCGAGTTAGCTGAAATTGAACCAACTTGTGCAATTTCCTTAGTCGTTGCGCATGGTTTAGAAATATTTTTAAGTTCTGCCACCAGACCTTCAACCGCTTTGTCAATACCGCGTTTTAAGTCCATTGGATTCATACCAGCAACAACGTATTTCATACCTTCTTTAACAATAGCCTGTGCCAACACAGTTGCTGTAGTAGTTCCATCACCAGCTACATCAGCAGTTTTAGAAGCTACTTCTTTAACCATTTGTGCGCCCATATTTTCGAATTTATCTTTCAATTCGATTTCTTTAGCTACTGATACACCATCTTTAGTTACTAGTGGAGCACCAAATGAGCGATCTAAAACTACATTACGTCCTTTAGGACCTAAAGTTACTTTAACGGCATCTGCCAAAACGTTAACGCCACGTACCATTTTTTCACGAGCATCAATTCCAAATTTTACTTCTTTAGCTGCCATAATTAAACAACTCCTTAATATTATAAAAACTTAACTAATTAATATTTACGACTTATTATTTATGCCACGATAGCTAAAATATCGTCTTCACGCATCACCAAAACTTCTTTACCGTCTAATTTCACTGCCTGACCAGAGTATTTACCGAATAAAACACGATCGCCAGCTTTTACACATAAAGGATGACGCGTACCGTTATCAAGCAATTTACCCTCGCCAACTGCAACTACTACTCCCATATCAGGTTTTTCTGCAGCAGCACCTGGTAATACAATCCCTGAAGCTGTTTTTTCTTCAGCTTCAACACGTTCTACAACTACACGATCATGCAAAGGCTTAATTGTTGCCATGAGTTAAACTCCTTTTATCATAAAAAGTTAATTAACAAAATATATTGTTTTATTGATAATTGGGTATATAAGACGAATTGAGTATATTTCAAGAGCAAGAAGACAAAAATAATCAAATTTTTATAATTATTGCACCACCAACAGAAATATTACTACTATACAATTTATTTCTGGCAGTAAAGGCGTATATTTTTGCTGCATTCCATGCTATTCAAAGTCAGTGTCGTGTTACTATAACTGACTTTTGTTTTTACTGGATTAATATCAACATTAAATAAGTTACAAAAATATTTGTAATAATTAACTCGCCCAGGATTATAACCACGACATCCGCCATTAACAACTGGAGTTATTGCACCAATATCATGGCAAACGGGTTTATCCGTATTTGTTACCATCTGATGTAGAGTTTTATACTTAGCTGCACCCACCCGATTCATCCAGTACCAGAAAGCACCAGTGAATGCCATTTGACCATCATACATATATCTGGCAATAAACTCATCTAGATTATATGTGTCCGTTTTATTATCTAAAACTACATTATTATACCAACCCAAAAACTCAATCAAAACTCCCCCAGTTAACTGAATTGGTCCCATCCCAACCCAATACCCAGGCATAACAAGCTTATTTAATGTCATAGGTTTAAAGTTAGCAGGAATATCAACATCACCCCAGTAAATATGTTCTGGAGTTGTTGTTAAATCATAGACCTGAGCGCCACGGTTAAGCGTACCAAACCACATTTTTTTGCTATAAATATCCCCTTCGCTATTTACTCCAACAATATAACGACTATCTGGATAATAACTAGTTTTATTGTTTAGATTACACCCTCGCAATGCACTGTTTTCATAACGAAAATATAAACCATCATTGGTATAGTTGTATAGTTTCGAAGATGTCTCTTCAGCAATTGTGGTTAGAAAGCCAGACAATTCTTTATACCTATCGTCACTACTACCCTCACAAGCAAAGGTGGGGAAATAGCTAGCAGCTTTAATAAAATTAGTATAACTTAAATAATTACTTTCGTTAGAATGCTGACAGAACTTGTCATAAAAAAATTTTTGTTGTGCCGTCTTAACTTGAGCCTGACTACGATTTTTACAGAATCCATCAATATTAGCTGGATGAAACAATTTCTTATTAAAGAAATCTTCTGAGCTTATGTCACGACTCTTTGCAGCACACTGAATCAACTCCTCAGCACCACACGGGAGGTCGCAATCCACGGCAAAAACACTACCCAAAAACAGACTAAACAAGATAAATAAAAGGTTTCTCATTTAATATAGTATCCTAAAAATTATTTTGCTGACTCTGCTAAATCACACATCCATACCTGACTATTATTTTGTTTATCAATGCCAGATGCAAATAACTGGTGATGCGAGTTAAATGCTAGACTTGTGGCACTATCCGCTAAAGGAAAATCCAGTCTTGTCCACAATTTGCCATCATAGTGCCAAACTTCGCCATGAAATTTCTCATCTTTTCCTGCGACATAAATAGTACCATCATCCGCCAATTGCATACTATTTATCGCTTGCTGTGTACCCAATTTGCTCATAACCCATTTATTTGCAATAAATTTCCATATATGGGCATGGTAATCTTCGTCTAAACCACTAGCATAAATTGTATTATATTTATCCACTACAAGTTCATCAACATTAACAACTCCAGTAGATAATCTAGTGTCTTGCCATTTACCACTTATATAGCGTACAATTTTAGCTTTCTGTGCTTTATAATCAACTCCAGCTGCATATATTAGCCCATTTCGATCAACTAATACTGCATTAATTATTTTAAAACCAGACGGGCTAATAGTCTTCCACTTTTTACTTAAAGGCGAATAGAGCCATATTGCTCCCTGACCATGTAAATTACTTCCACCAACAACAATTTGCTCTTGGTAACGATCTAGTGCAGTAATTTGTTCTGCAAATCTAACTTTTAGATCTATTCTTGATTCTCCATCTGGGAAATATTGAATTAACCACCCTCCACTTTCCGCAGAATTACCACTAACATATAAATCATCGCCATAAAGAACAGCATTACTTATGATACTATCATCGCCAGCTTTATAAATAGTTTTCCATTTACCATTAGTGTAACGCCATCCCTCACCTTGATTTTGGACATTACCACCGACCGCATAAATATCCTGTTTATACCCCATAATAAAATCAATATGCTTATCGGCTAAGAAATTAGTAGACTTCCAACATGAAGTCAAATCAGTAGCAAATATTGATGATGACATAATTAGTAAGTAGAATTTTAAGTAGCTCAGCTTTAACACTCGATATAACATTATGACCTCCTATGATGATGTGTCAAGCTACTCTACTAACCAAACACACCCAATTAAACTTAATTATTTAATTATCTAACTTAAATACTATTTTAGAACTTACGCATTGACAGAAATTTATAATT
>CAYIZV010000013.1:0-46649 GCA_964367915.1 uncultured Neisseria sp. | reverse complement strand
GTCGCTTAGATGCGAATAATGAAATTTTTGTAAAACAGTTAACCGAATCAACTGGTATTTTTATGACCGGTGGAAATCAGTTGCTTTTATCGACCGTACTTGGTGGTACAGTAATTGCTAAGATGATTCGTAAGCGTAATGCTGAGGGGGTTCCTGTCGCAGGAACTTCAGCGGGAGCTGCATTTATCCCTGAACATATGATTGTTTCAGGTGATTCAGGGCTTATTCCGCGAGTGGGTGGAGTCATGATTGCACCAGGTCTTGGTTTGACGAATAAAATAATGATTGATCAACATTTTTCACAACGTAATCGTTTAGGGCGCTTATTAACGGCGCTTTCATACAACCCGTATAAAACAGGTGTAGGGGTTGATGAAGATACTGCTGCAATCATTGATGCTGAAGGTAATATTGAGGCTATTGGTAGCGGTGCATTGACTGTGGTTGATATGTCGAAAGTAGAATTTTCATCAGTGGCGAGTACTTCACCGGGTGAGGCGATTAGTTTGGTTGGAGTTAAGATTCATACTTTGCTAAGTGGTGATCGTTATAATACTAAAACTCATGAAGTCATTCAGCTGATTAAAGAGGTGCTGGAGTGAAGCGCATCATCATTCACGGTGGCTGCGGTGCGCGTGAAGATAGTACCACGCCTTTTGAAGCCTATCATGAAAATTTGCTACCAATTATTCAACAAGCCCATCAAGTTTTGGAAACTACAAATGATGCAGTTGAAACAGCCTTATTTGCAGCCAAGCTCTTAGAAGATAACCCTATTTTTAATGCGGGAACAGGTTCCCGTGTCCAACAAGATGGTCAAATTAGAATGTCGGCATCTTATATGGACAGTGTTAAAAATAAATTTTCAGGGGTAATTAACATCCAAAATGTTCGTTATCCGTCAGCAGTTGCTCATGCTTTACAACAGCAGCATCATAGTATAATTAGTGGTGAACATGCAACTAATCATGCCTACCAACAATTACAAATGATGCCATACAATCCGATGACTGAAAAGCGTTGGAATGAATATCTTGAACTTAAAAAAGGCTTGACTGGGACAATCGGTGTGGTTGTGTTAGATGATAATGGTGTAATTTGTGCCATTACTTCTACTGGTGGTGCTGGATTCGAGGTTCCTGGCCGAGTAGGTGATAGTCCAACCGTTGCAGGTAATTTTGCCTCAGGTGTGATGGGAATTTCCTGTACCGGGATTGGCGAGGAAATTGTTAATAAAGCTGTTGCAAGTAAAGTTCACACACGAGTGAAAGATGGCATGACTTTGAATGATGCTGTACATCGTTCAATTGTTGAAAGTGATGCCGATGGTGATTATGTTGGACTTATTGCAATTGATAAAGATGGCAATATCTGCACGGGAACGACAACTATTGCGCAAACTCTTTATGCATATTATGACGGTGATGGTTACAGGACATTTTTGCAAGATATTAAATGAAATTAAACCAGCTAGTAATTAGCTGGTTTTTTGTTAAATTATGTTGTAAAAATTCACATTTTTAAATAAGTGGTTTTTATTGATGTGGTTAGTGTTTTTCATGATTATATTGCGGTGCACCATATAAACTACTATAACTCTTCTTCTTTTTATTCAAAAATAACTTATTACCCAACTTTCAAGTGATAAAATGAATTCTCTGTTGTAATGTGCACCTCTTTTCAAGTTTAGAATTAAAATCTTACTTTTTGCTTTATCTGTATAAAAATTGTCTGACTTGTTTTTCATTGAGTTGCATGTTTAGTTATCTTTAAGTTAAATATTTACGGACTAATTAATGAAAAAAAGAACTCTGATTTCAATTTTATCTGCTGGTTTTATTTTAGGTGCATGTGCTAGTGGAACATCTAACTCTTCAACTAACTCATTAACTCTTGATCAAGTGCTGCAGGATAATTTAACCTTTTTCCAAACTGGTGCAGGCGTTGATGCTAAAACTTTTATGCCATATGATACTATTTACGTAGATAAAAACTCTCATCAGATTACTTCGACCAATGGTCAATTTAATACAACTGAAACAGGATTATATTTAAATATCTTGCTGTTGATCGCTGAGGAGAAAATTAATAGTCCTTATATCAATAAAGACCAAGCCATTTCACAAATGCTGATAATTACGCAAGAGTTAATTGATTTACAAAATACACCAGGTAAGAGTTGGAAAGGTTTATTTTACTGGCCGTATAATATAGAGAGTAGTGGCAATATTGTTCCTGCAACTTCAACTATTCCTGATGTCGATAATAGCAATCTTGATTTTTCACTAGCGGCTTTGATTGGCGCTTATCAGTATAGTAATGATTCATTGCGTAGCAAAATCGCCAAGCAGGCATCAACCATCGTCAATAATCAACAAGAAGGCTGGACTACAATTGGTACGTATACCAAATCGCTGCTTCCTAATCCTGATTGTCAGCAATGTGTGGCTGCAGGATGGGACACTGCCACTGATAAGCCGCTTGGCTATTATATTGATCGGATGGCAAATGAGAGCCGTTTATCGCCGTTATGGATGTTGATTCAAGGTTATACCGCTGAGTCTGGCGCATTTACCCAAATGCCAATTTATTCCAACAATATTACACTTAATAACGGTGAATCAGTTAATGCTGAGTTAACTTGGGATGGTACGATGTTCCAGTTATTGCTTCCACGAATTTTGATGCGTGAAGACCAGCTAATTCCAAACTATAGTCAGATATTTAATAATTATGTTACTGTTCAACAGCAGTATATTGAATCAAATAATATAATTGCTTTTCTTTCTGCATCCAGCGCGACTAATGATACTTATCATGGTGATTTTGGTGTTCCAAGCTTAAATGAGTGCTATGTGCGGGGATGGTGTCAATTGCCTGCATTTATTGATGGGACTCCTCATGCAACTGCGTTAGTAGCATTAGAAAATCCAATGCTAAGTTTACAATATTTTAATAAGTTGTATCAGTGTAGTAACGCGTTAACTCCATACGGACTGTATGATGCAATTGGGCAAAATTGCGAAACAGGTACGGAATTAATCTCGCTAGATCAAGGAATGTTGGTGCTTGGATTGACGGGTAATATAATTGCTAATTATGTGAGTGATTATATTAAGAGTACTGGGAAATGGGAAATGGTACAGGGGTTATATCAACATTACCAACCAGTGCCACTAAACTAAAATTAACTTTTATAAAGGATAATCATGAAAAAACTTACTAAATTATTATTACCTGGAATTATTGCTTGTACTTTAATTGCTTGTGGCGATAAGTCAAAGAATTCTGAAACGGCTTCAACTGCGTCTGCTACCGGTGCGCAAGAAACAACGATTAATGTCTGGGCTATGGGAGAAGAGGCTAAAAGCCTTGATACATTGGTTGCAGGATTTGAACAGCAAAATCCAACGATTCATGTTAAGGTTCAATCAATACCATGGGGAATGGTACATCAAAAATTATTGACAGCTCTTTCAGGGGATAGCACACCAGATGTTTCAATGATGGGAACGTCATTTATGGCTGAATTTGTCAAGCTTAATGCCTTTGAAGATCTTACACCTTATTTAGCTAAGGATAGCGCTGTAAAACTCAGTGATTTTATCCCAAGTACGCTATTAACCAATCAGTTTGATGGTAAGACCTATGGTTTTCCGTGGTATGCCGATACACGGATTATGTTCTATCGTAAAGATTTGATGAATCAAGCTGGCTTTAAAGAGTTTCCTAAAACCTGGGATGAAATGTTTAAGTTGGCTGAAGCAGAAAAGAAAAATGGGGTAAAAGCGCCGATCACCTTAATAAAAAACGATACCAACACGCCTACTGAGATGCTGGTGACTTTATGGCAAAATCAGACTAATATTGTTGATGAAAATGGTAAATCTATGGTGGCAACTCCTGCATTCAAGCAAGCTGTCGCTTATTATACGAGCTATTTTAAAAATGGCTTGGCTCCAATGGATTTAGGTGGTGATGTTGCACCATTATTTGTCAATGGTAAACTAGGTATGTTTGTGGGTGGTCCATGGATGATATCGCTGGTAAACAAAGCCGGAGGTAAGGAGTTTGCGGATAAATGGGGTGTTGCGGTTATGCCTGCTGAGAAAACTAATACTTCATTTCTTGGTGGCGCTAATTTTGTGATGTTTAAAAAATCTCAAAACAAAGCTGCAGCATATAAACTAATGGAGTATTTATCTTCTGCTCCAGCGCAAGAACAATTTTATGATCTAACCAGTAATTTACCAACGGTGCAAAATGCATGGACTGGCATTGAGTCAAATCCAACTGTTGCAGTGTTTAAACAACAATTGAATAATGTAAATATTCCATATAATATTCCACAAGGTCCGCGTTTATACAAAGTGTTTGGTGATACAGTGGAACAAATTATTTATGGTAAAGTGACTATTGATGCAGGAATTACTGAATTAGATAAACAAGTTACTCAAATCATGCAAAAATAATATTATTTTGGTTCTATATGCTGCACGATTCTGTGCGGCATTTTTTAATGAGAGTTGTAAGTGAAAAATTTTAATAGCCTTGGTGCAGAGTATAAAGTAGAATTAAATAATAATCTTGGATTAAGTTTAAAGTTTCTAGCCAATGGTAATATGGCAGCAATTAACTATAAGAATATATTGGTTAATTTACATGAAGGTAATTTTATTGATGCAAGCTTAGCCAATATTTATTTACGCGTTTTTATTAATGGTGAAATAAACGTAGTACCATTAATTGGTCTATTTTCGGTATCAAAATTTTCTGCAACTACAAATCAAGTTCATTGGAATGGAATTACATATGGCTTAGAGTATGAACTTACATGTAGTTTAGCTAAAGATACTAATCTCTGGCTTTGGCAAGTTAAACTTAGTAATATAAGTGCTACAGAAATTAGCTATGATTTAATTTATGCTCAGGATGTTGGGATTGCAGATGTTGGCGCGGTGCGCACCAATGAAGCTTATACTTGTCAATATATTGACCATGCAGCTTTATCTCATCCTACACTTGGTTATGCGCTTGCATCAAGGCAAAATGTTGCTCAAACTATAGATGGAGCAGTCAGCTTTCCATGGCTATTGCAGGCTGGTTTAAATAAAGTCGTTAATTATTCTACTGATGGTTTCCAATTTTACGGACTTAGTTACCGTGAAACGAATATTCCTCAGGCGTTAATTAATAGTAATTTACCTTCAAGTTGTTTACAATACGAATTTGCTTTAACTGGATTGCAACAAGAAAAAAATACTTTAGCTGCTGGAGAGCAAGCAGAAAGTGCTTTTTTTGCCTATTTTATGCCCGATCATGCTGAGATTAGCTCTATGGCGGACTTACAATACTATACCCAAGCAAGCGAATTTGCTCAGACTGTAACTGACTTTGTGCCAAGTCAAAAATTTGCACCAGTATCCAGTATTTTAAACACGGCCCAGATGTTAAAAGTAGATGATTTAGGTGCTGGTGATTTAGCGCAGTTTTTTGCTAGTGATTTGCGCCATGTTGAGCGACAAGATGGTGAATTACTCTCATTTTTCTATTCAGGTGTGGGAGAATTCAGTAAAAGCCGTCATGTTGTTCTAAAGTCCAAAGAGCTTCAAGTTGAACGTCCACATGGTCATGTGATTTTTTCTGGTACAGATAGTGATTTTGCGGTTCATCGTATTTCTTCTACCGTTTATATGTCGGGGATTTTTAATTCACAAATAACATTAGGTAATACCTCGTTTAATAAATTGTTGTCAGTGCCACGTAATCACCTTAATGTCTTTAAATTTTCTGGACAACGGGTTTTTATACGTGATTCAGATGGCAGCTTCACACAATTAGGTGTTCCATCCGTGCTTGAGATAGGCGTAAATTTTGCACGTTGGATTTATAAATTTGCGGATGAATTGATTGAAGTTAAAACCTGGACAGATGCAGTATCGCACCAACTTAATTTGACCATTGACTCAAAAATTGCGCATCAATTTTTAATTACACATAATATTGTTGCTGGAGTTAATGAGGATGATTCGCATCCGTCAATTAGCTATGGTGAAAATAAATCGGTGCTGATTCAAGCTGATCGTAGTGAGTTAATTGTTACAGAAAACCCTCAGGTGACCTTTTATATTTCCCCTCACAATTCCTTAGATGTTGCAAAGATATCTGATGCTAGAGCACTGGCTTCTGTTGAGTGTGCAAAAGAGTTGCCTTATATAGTATATGAAACTAATTCGCTCACACATTTTGGTTTAACTCTCGGTGGTGAATTAGCTTCTGCAGATAAACCAGCGATTAAGACTGTACAATTTGAAAGCTCAGTTGCAGAATTTGAACAGGCTTGGTTTAAAAAGACACGGCAGTTTAGCTTGCAACATAAATTACAAGTTGAATTAACTAAGTTTAACGATCTAATGTTTTGGTATACTCATAATGCAATGGTACATTATTTAGTGCCGCATGGTTTAGAACAATATAGTGGTGCGGCATGGGGTACGCGTGATGTTTGTCAGGGACCGCTGGAATTTTTCCTAGCAACTGGAGACTATCAGACTACGCGTAAAGTTTTATTAACTATCTTCAGTCATCAATATCAGGAGACTGGTGGTTGGCCGCAATGGTTTATGTTTGATGAGTTTTATCGTTTTCAGCAACATGAAAGTCATGGAGATGTGATTGTCTGGCCGCTAAAAGCTATTTTGGATTATATTGAGTATAGTAATGACTATGTAATTTTAGATGAAGAAATACCTTTTACTAATTTTGCCAGTAGCGATTTCACTGATGAAAAATACTCAGTACGCGAACATTTGGAATTATTATTAAAAAACATTAAAGATAACTTTATCAACGGAACAGCTCTTTCATGCTACGGTGATGGTGATTGGGACGATACTTTACAGCCTGCAAACTCACAACTCCGTAAATCAATGGTTAGTGGTTGGACGGTGCAGCTTACTTATCAGGTGTTTGTCAAAGGCGCAAAGTTACTTAAACTCGGGGCTGATTTTAAACTTGGTTGTGAATTCGGTATTTTAGCGAAACAAATTCATCACGATTATAATCATTATGTCATTCAAAATGGTGTTGTTGCTGGGTTTGTATTGTTTAATGATGAAAATACTCAGGCTGAGCCATTGCTTCACCCTGCAGATAAACGTACCGGAATTCAATATCGCTTACTGCCCATGACTAGAGGAGTAATCAGTGAGTTATTTACCTATGATCAGGCAATACATCATTATGATTTAATCAAAGAAAATTTATACTATAGCGATGGTGTACGCTTGATGAATCGACCTGCAACTTATGCTGGTGGTGTTAACTCAATTTTCAAACGCGCAGAATTAGCATCTAATGTTGGACGTGAGGTTGGTTTACAGTATGTGCATGCGCATATTCGTTTTATTGAAGCTATGGCTAAACTGGGTAAAGCAGATGAGGTATGGCAGGCACTAGCTCAAATTAACCCAATACTGATTGATGATGTGGTAAAAAATGCTGCCAAACGTCAGAGCAACTGTTATTTTAGCAGCTCCGATGCAGATTTTGCTACTCGTTATGAAGCGCAAGAGCAATGGGGTAAATTAAAAGATGCTAGCGTAATGGTGCGTGGAGGCTGGCGAATCTACTCAAGCGGACCCGGGATCTATATTAATCAATTAATCAGTAATTGCTTGGGTATTCGTTTGCATGCTACTAAAATTGAATTAGATCCAGTTATTTGCCAAAATATGGATGGCTTAGAGTTTAATTATAGTTATGAAGATTATGATTTAAAATTTGTCTACCACGTTGAAAAGCGTGAGTTTGCACCGAAAAAGCTAATTATTAATAATCGTGAGCTAACCGAGTTTAGACGGATTGATAATCCATATCGAGGTGGCGGAGTGACTATTGATAAAGCTGTATTCATGCAGTATTTAAAAATAGATGAAATAAATATTATTAATATTTATCTTTAATCCTAGCAGGTATAAATAACAATGACACTACACAAAGATTTTGAATGGTTTAAACATAAAACTGTTTATCAAATTTGGCCTCGTTCTTTTTGTGATAGCAATGGAGATGGAATTGGTGATCTTCAGGGAGTTATTTCCAAATTACCTTATTTGGAACAATTAGGTATTGAAGTTATCTGGCTTTCTCCTGTGTATAAATCACCAATGGATGATATGGGCTATGATATTGCGGATTATTTCAATATCGATCCGTTGTTTGGTTCTAATGTAGATATGGATGAATTAATTTTTGCTGCTAAACAACGAAATATTAGTATCGTAATGGATTTGGTGGTGAATCATACCAGTGATGAACATCCTTGGTTTACTGAAGCTAGAAAAGGACGTGATAACCCATACCGTGATTACTATATTTGGCATGATCCTGTCAACGGTGGAGCTCCAACAGAGCAGCGGTCCTTTTTCTTGCCATCAGCTTGGTCATTCGATAGCGCAAGTGGACAATATTATTACCATGCATTTAGCAATCGTCAGCCTGATTTGAATTGGGATAATCCACAAATTTTAGAAGAAGTTTATAAAATTATGAATTTCTGGCTGGCAAAGGGTGTTGCTGGATTTAGAATGGATGTGATTGAGTTAATTGGTAAGATTCCATTGGAGAGTAAATTCACCTCACCACGTGCCCATGAATTACTAAAACTAATCTTTAAACACACTCTAGCTAATTATGAGCAAACTATTAGTGTTGGCGAAACTGGTGGCGCAAGTGTTGCTGATGCCATTTTATACTCTGGTAATCATGATGAATTGGACATGGTCTTTGGGTTTGAGCATATGGCACAAGATGAAGTTGCGGGTAAATCTAAGTGGCATTTAAAGCCATTACATTTACCAGATTTCAAACGTGTTTTTAAGAAGTGGCAAAATGGTCTTCACCAAGAGGGCTGGAATTCATTGTTTTTGGGTAATCATGACCAACCTCGTCCAGTTTCACGCTGGGGGTGTAATGGTAAATATCGTATTCAAAGTGCCAAAATGCTAGCCAATACCTTACACTTTATGCAGGGAACTCCTTATGTTTATCAAGGTGAAGAAATTGGGATGACTAATTATGAGTTTACTAGTACTGATGAATTTCGTGATATTGAAATGATTAATTTCTATCAAGAATTTATCAATAATGAAGATTGGGGTAAGGCACGGGTTATGGAATCAATTAACGCCAAAGGGCGTGATAACGCCCGTACTCCTGTGCAATGGACAGATGGAGATTACGCTGGATTTTCTACGGTTAAACCGTGGATTGTACTTAATCCAAATTATAAGCAGATCAATGTAGCAAATGATTTAAATAATCCTGACTCAATCTGGTATTTTTATCAAAATCTGATTAAGCTTCGTAAAGAATTAGCTATAATTTTATATGGGGATTTTAAGTTATTAGATGAAGACAGTTTGTACATTTTTGCTTATGTAAGAAGCTATCAAGAGCAACAGCTATATGTTATTTCAAACTTTTCTCCGAATGAACAATCGTTTAATCTAAATACAGATTTAAATAATGTTTATTTACTCACGACTAACTATAATCGACAGTTATTACCGCATAATGGTGTGTTTTTGTTGCAACCATTTGAGACAGTCTCATTTTTATTAAGTTAATTAAATAAGTTTACTTTAAAAGGAAATCGCAATGGCAACAGTAGAATTAAAACAAGTCACAAAAGAATATCCTAATGGTTATAAAGCTGTCCACGGGATAGATCTGCAAATCAGAGATGGAGAATTTATGGTTTTTGTTGGTCCATCAGGTTGCGCTAAATCAACTACTTTACGCATGATTGCCGGATTGGAAGATATTAGTGGTGGTGAGATTTATATAGGTAATCGCATGATAAATGACTTGCCTCCTAAAGATCGAGGTATTGCGATGGTTTTCCAAAATTATGCGCTTTATCCACATATGTCAGTCTACGAAAATATGGCATTTGGACTTAAAGTAGCCAAATTACCAAAATCTGAAATTGATAAACGCGTACGAGAAGCTGCAGAGAAATTGGAAATAACTGAACTACTTCATAAAAAACCTAAGGAGATGTCAGGTGGACAACGTCAACGGGTAGCCGTTGGACGCGCGATTGTCCGCAAGCCAGATGTATTTTTGTTTGATGAGCCGCTGTCTAACTTAGATGCCAAACTGCGGGTTTCAATGCGGATCAGAATTACCCAATTGCATAAAGAATTGCAGGCTGCAGGGCAAACTGCAACTATGATTTATGTAACTCATGATCAGGTTGAAGCGATGACAATGGGTGATCGGATTTGTATTTTAAATTATGGCAAAATTATGCAGGTTGACACACCGTTAAATGTTTATAACTATCCACAAAATAAATTTGTTGCTGGATTTATTGGTTCACCAGCCATGAATCTTATGCAAGTTAGTGTAGTTAAAACTAATGGTGGGGTGAATCTACGTTTTTCAGATGAATTAGAATTAACTCTACCACCAGCAAAAGCGCAACATCTGCTCAACTACGATGGTAAAACAATTTGGTTTGGTATCCGTCCTGAGCATATTAGTTTAGTTAACACTGGTGATAATGATGCTGATTCAGTTGTTCATGGTGAAGTGGAAATTGTTGAGCAAATGGGGAATGAGTCCTATATTCATTTTAACCTCAATGGTGTTAGCTTGGTTGCACGTACGGCACAGCTTGGTAGCCAAACCCTGCAACAAAGCCAGGATAAAGTTAGGTTTAGATTTTTGCTTGAGCATTGCCACTTATTTGATCTGGATACTGAACAAAATATTGGATTAAGGTAGGTAGTGATATGAAAACGAATCTGCGAAGTCTTGTATTTTTTCTTTCTCCGGCATTGATTTTGCTGTCAATATTTTTATTGATTCCGATTGGTGCTGCGGTGTATATGAGCTTTAACAAGATTGGTGTTGAAGCTTTGATAGATCCGCAAACGATTAGTTTTGTTGGGATTGCCAACTATACGCAAATTATCTTTCATGATGAGCTGTTTCGTAAAGCATTACTGAATACAATAATCGTGCTGGTAATAGCTATGCCCTTGACTGTGGTATTATCGTTGAGCTTGGCAGTATTGATTAACAGTAAACTAACTAAATTCTCTTCATTATTTCGAGTTGGCTTTTATTTGCCAGCAATTTCCAATACGATTGCGGTTGCTTTAGTTTGGAAGTGGCTTTTGAATGGTGACTATGGTTTAATTAATTACTTGCTAAGCTTAGTTGGTATAGATGGTCCACAGTGGCTGACTAATGAACATACAGCAATTTTTACGATCATTATGTTGGTAGTGTGGAAAGGAATAGGACCCAATACTATTTTGTATATGGCAGCATTAAGCAGTGTACCTGATTCAGTCAAAGAAGCCGCAGAAATTGATGGAGCTTCGGCATGGCAAAGATTCATCAAGATAACTGTACCAATGCTGGCGCCAACCACGACCTATATTAGTATTATGTTACTGATTGGTTATTTGCAATTATTTGAAGAACCGTTTATGTTGACTGGCGGTGGACCAGTTAATTCGACAACGTCAATTGTGATGCTGATTTATAACGAAGCATTCAAGTATTTTAACTTTGGTTATGCATCAGCAATTTCGATGGTGTTATTTTTTATAATTTTTGCGGTTAGTTTAATTCGAATTAAATTAACCAAACTCGGTTCATAAGACAGGTGGTATCATGAAAAAAAATTCGTCAAGAAAATGGCAAAAGCGTGGCACAATGCTTAGCCTGCACAGTGTGTTATTCGTGGCACTTTTTATAATGTGTCTGCCTTTTTTATGGATGTTAAGTACATCATTTAAAACTGGCAGCGAGGTACTGAAGTTTCCGCCAACTTGGATTCCACATAACTTTACTTTTGAAAACTATATCGAACTATTTAAGGCAATTGATTTTATTAATCCCTTTTATAATAGTGTTATTATTGCTTTGGTTTCAGTTGTCTTTAGTGTTATAGTTTGTTCGCTGGCAGCTTATGCCTTTGCTAAATTTAATTTTAAAGGGCGTGAAAAATTGTTTATGGTCTTACTTGGTACGATGATGGTGCCTGGGGTCGTAATGCAAATCCCGACATTTTTGTTGATGAAAGCACTTGGTTTGATTAATAGTTATACTGGAATTATCTTGCCGGGAATTGCCAGTGTTGGTATGATATTTTTCTTCCGCCAATTTCTTTTGACTATTTCCAATGATTATATTGAAGCCGCACGGATTGATGGGGCAGGAGAAATCCGGATTTTTTGGAGCATTATTCTACCAATGATGCGTCCAGCCTTAGTCGCACAGGGCATTTTTGCTTTTACTGCTTCGTGGAATAGCTTTATGTGGCCATTGATTATTGCAACTGATGATCGTTTTTATACTCTACCATTGGCGTTAACTCAGTTAGATGGGCAGCATAGCAGCAACTATGGTTTATCAATGTCAGGTGCAATTGTGGTGATTATTCCGCTGGTAATACTGTTTATGTTTACGCAGAAATATTTCCTGAATAGCATGAACATTGGTGGCGTAAAAGAATAGTTGTGGCAGTTATAGCTGCGTATGCATGAGTAGTTACGATTTTTATAAAAGAAGGTTTAATATATGGAATTGACGATTCAAAAGCAGCTTGAGAAATTGGAGCACAAACCAACTACCTCAAGAAGCAAAACAGAAACTCTACACTTGGCACAGGAGTTACTGAAAAAAATGACATTGGCTGAAAAAATTGGGCAGATGTTTCAACTAGCTCCTCCTGAAGCAAATGTAGAAGGACTAAAATGGGAACAGGGAACAGGTAATTCTTCAGCAGAATTAATTTGTCAGGGTAAAGTTGGCTCAATTCTGAGTGTAACTGATAGCGAAATAATTTTTAAATTACAGAAATTGGCAGTTGAACAATCACGTCTGGGAATCCCATTGTTTTTTGCTGCAGACATGATCCATGGTTGCCGGACGGGCTTTCCCATTAATTTGGCAATGGCGTGTTCGTTTGATCCTGATTTAATTGAGCGTAGCTGTCGCCAAATTGCTTATGAAGTTGCGCATACGGGATTGAACTTAACCTTTTCACCAATGGTTGATCTGGTTCGCGATCCACGCTGGGGGCGGGTCATGGAAAGTAACGGTGAAGATCCATACTTGAATGCTCAGTTAGCAGCAGCATATGTGCGTGGTTACCAACAGGGTGACTATAGTTCAGCTTATTCAGTTGCAGCTTGCTGTAAACATTTTGTCGCTTATGGCGCGGCTGAGGGAGGGCGTGAATATAATACTGTTGATATGTCAGAACGCGAATTACGTCAGCACTATTTACCTGGCTATAAGGCTTGTGCAGATGCTGGAGTTGCTTCATTTATGACCTCCTTTAACATCTACAATGGGGTACCTGCAACAGCCAATAAATTTATACTGCGAGATATTTTACGTAATGAATGGCAATATGATGGTTTTGTTATTTCAGATTATACCTCTAGTTATGAAATGATTGATCATCGAACGGCTAGTGATGCCCGCGATGTTGCTTTACAGTCAATCATTGCTGGTCTAGATCATGAAATGGTTTCAATGACCTATTTACAACATCTGGAGGAATTAGTCTCTTCTGGCGAAGTCGCAGAATCATTGATTGATGAAACTGTAGTTCATATGTTACAGTTTAAATACCAAATCGGCTTGTTTGATGATCCATATAAGCATCTTTATGCTGATCGGGAGCAGTATATGCGTTTGCCTGAAACTTTAGCATTGGCTGAAGAGGCGGCATTAAAATCGGTAGTCATGCTCAAAAATGATGCTCAGGTGCTACCATTGACCAAACATAAGTACAAAGTAGCCTTAATTGGACCATTGGCTGATTCTAATCAGGTTGTTGGTGCGTGGGGTTCTCTTGCGCGCAATGAGGAGTGTGTCTCACTTTTATCAGGTATGAAATCACTAGTTGGTGAAGAAAACATTGTTTATGCAAAAGGTTGTGATATTTTAGGTAATAACCGCGAAGATTTTGCACAAGCGATTGCAATTGCCAAATCCGCAGATATAATTATTTTAGCTGTTGGTGAAGATCAATTCATGTCTGGTGAAGCCAAGTCTCGCGCCTACCTCAACATCCCGGGTGTACAAAATGAATTGGCACAAGCGTTAAAAATGTTAAATAAGCCATTAGTAACAGTGGTTTTCAGCGGTCGCCCGCTTGAGCTTGGCTGGTACGCTGAAAATAGCGATGCAATTTTACAAGCATGGTTTCTAGGTAATGAAAGCGGTAATGCTTTAGCCAGCATACTCTTTGGTGATAGCAATCCAAGCGGTAAATTAGCAATGTCTTTCCCATATACCGTTGGTCAAGTACCTGTTTATTACAACCAATATAATACTGGTCGTCCATCTGCAAATGGCGAGTATTCAGAGTATCGTTCATGCTATATTGATGTACCAAACTACCCGCTTTATCCATTTGGTTATGGTCTAAGTTATAGCAAATTTGAGTACAAAAAATTATTAATTGATAAAAAAACCTTTGCTGCGCTGCAACAACTAACGGTGTCTGTAGAAATTTGTAACACTAGTGCTGTTTCAGGTGAAGAGGTTGTCCAGCTTTATATTAAGTGTAAAAACTTTAGTGTTGTACGACCAAATCGTGAACTTAAACGTTTCAAACGGGTGATGATTCCAGCAAATTGTAGTAAAATAATTGAATTCACAATAGATAAATCAGATCTAGCATATTATAATGCAGAAATGAAGTCTATTCCGGAAAATCGTGACTACATGATTTATGTAGGTAGTGATTCCAATGCAGATTTATCTGCTGAATTTTCATATTTATCTTGAAGTAATGTTGTGTAAATTTAAAATTTGTAATGTTAATAGGGGACTCTATAAAAATGAGAAGATTAAGAAGTCGAAAACTGCTTGCTGGTGGTTTATGTTTAACACTGCTTAGCGCTTGCTCTACGGTAGGCTTGGGAGATGTTCCGCAAAACCGTGAAAACTATAATAAGGCATTGGATAGCAGTGAAAATGAGCAATTCCTGATGAATGTAGTACGGCTGCATTATGGTGAAAATCCATATTTTGTTGGTGTCGATAGCATTACTGCTGCAACATCCTTGACTGCAGGAGCGCGTGGTACATTCGGTGTCAATAATCCATGGGCACCAATCAATGGCGTACAGTGGAGTATTAGCCCGCAGATTGAATTCTCACAAACTCCAACGATTACCTATTCTCCGGTTCAGGGTGGTAAATTTGCAACTGGTATGTTAGCACCATTAACACTTGACAAGATTTATCTATTATTGCAATCCGGCTATAATGTTAAGGAAGTATTAAAGCTCACTACTACACGTATTGGTAATCTTAGCAATGGTCGTTCATCACATTACGTAGCATCTAAATCAGTTCCCAATACCAGTGATTTTGATAATTTTATTAATACGCTGGATGGTTTGGTTGATACTAATCAGGTTACTACTGAATTTACTAGCTATGAAAGCCAGCCAGCTGTGTTTTTATACGCAACTACTGAATACGGTGCAAAAACCTTAGCGCAAAGTTTGAAATTATCTAAACCATATCAAAAATTAATTTTTGCAAATACCTTAATCATTGATAAATCACAGCCAGAAAATGTTATTAGCATTAGCACCCGTTCATTTTTTAATGTTATGGCATTTTTATCTAATAATGTAGACACTCCTAAAAGTAATTCTAGTGAATCTGAAAACTACAATGCAACTTTGGTTGATCCAAATGTGGATTGGAGTAAATATACTTCAAATATGTTGCATGTTCGTGAAAGTTCAAGCGAACCTTCAGATGCAGTAGCGCAAGTTGAATATGATAATCACTGGTATTACATTCAAGATAATGATGATCTATCTAAGTCAACACTAGTGTTGTTGAAGTTGATCTACTCATTGCAATCTGGCGATGTACAGGCTAACCTGCCTTTGATTACAATTCCTATTAACTAAATTAAATTAAGATAATATTAATTTAAACATTTCAGGTGAGAATAGTGATTTCACTTGGAAATACAATTTGTGAAAGAAGTTAGACGATGAACTTTTCCAAAGTTATATTTTTATCAGTTTCTTTAGTTACTCTCATGAGCGCATGCTCTACAACAGGATTAGGGCAAGTGCCAAAGACGCGTGAGAATTATAACAAAGCTATTGATACCAGCGAGAATGAACAATTTTTATTAAATATCGTGCGGATGCATTATGGTAATAGCCCATATTTTGTCGGTGTTGATAGCGTGACAACTCAGTCGACATTAAGAACTAAGGTTGAAGGACAGCTGTTTACTACTCGTGATGCCGTGATGCCAGGACCTTTTTGGAATATTGCACCGACAATTGAGTTTACCGAAGCACCAACAATTACCTATACACCATTACAAGGAACTAAATATGTTTCAGGTATGATGACGCCTCTGACTATTGACCGTATAGGTATGCTACAAAGCTCGGGGTGGGATTTACCTACCGTTTTGAAGTTGAGCATTAATCGCATTGGCAGTCTTAATAATAGCGACATTAGTCGTCATGTCGTGGATGGTGGATCTTCTGAAAATCCTGAGTTTAGTAATTTTGTCGATCAGCTTACACGACTTGGACAAAAAGGTGCAATAACTCATAGCTTGACAAGTTATCGTGATCATCCTGCAATTGTATTGCAGACAACACCAGATGCAGGTAAGCAAATTTCTAGTATGCTACATTTAAAGCACAACTATACTCAGTTTATTCTTTCTCAATATGCGGTAAATCTACCAGGAACGCCTGAGAATATAATTTACCTGCAAACTAGATCACTACTTGGCATTCTAAATTATCTGGCTAACTATGTTCCTGATAGTGCATCAGAGATGCAGAAGCAAACAAAAGGTAATTTTTATGCACTAATTAGTAATTCTGAACCCGCAAATGCGATGGTTAAGGTTAACTACAAGGACAAGTGGTACTATATTGCGAATGATGATGCTACCTCTAAATCAATTTTGATTTTGTTAAAAGTAATTTATTCATTACAATTAGGTGATATAAAAGCGAATTTACCTATGGTAGTTATCCCAGTTGGTCGTTAATCTGCTGTTTATTTATGAGAGAATAAAGATGTTAAATGTTAAATCTATTTTATTGGCTCTAAGCGGAGCTGTGATTGTACTAACTGGCTGTTCAACTGTTGGTCTTGGTGATGTTCCTAAAACTAGAGAAGGCTATAATCAAGCTTTAAATCAAAGTGATAATGAACAGTTTTTGATGAATATTGTTCGTTTGCATTATGATAAGAGCCCATTCTTTGTTGGGGTGGATAGTATTACTACCCGCACAACTCTAACATACTCAACAGGGGGAGATGATACCAAAGTTGGTAATGCTACCAGTGGGCGCCAATTTCCTGCCTTAGGCGCATTTTGGAATTTACAACCAAGTATTGAATTTACAACTTCGCCAACTATTACTTATTCGCCATTACAGGGAACAAGCTATATTTCGGGGTTGCTAACACCGATAGATGTAACTAAATTTTATTATTTGGCACAAAGTAATCTTAATTTATCTGCTGTATTTAAGTTAACTGTTGAACAAATTGGTGATCAGATGAATTTAAGTGAGCTGTCTGATGCTACACAGTTTACTTACGATAATAAAGGATTTAATGATTTTGTGGATACCTTAGATACGTTGCGCCACAGTGGTAAGGCTGGGATTTTTTTGGGTAATTACCAAAAAAATCAAGTTTTGGTTATTGCTAGTTACGATGATGCAACCGCAGCTAAGCTTTCACAAGCGCTTAATTTGAAAAAACCTTATCGCCAAATTATTTTGTCTCGTTTTGCGAATAATAATGTATCTGGCAATGTAGTTAAGTTTCACACTCGCTCATTCTTTTCTGTGCTGAACTTTTTGTCTAAAGGCGTAATTGCACCGACTGAGACAGAAAAAGAATTTGGTATAACTAGTCGCAGTAGTCTAAATCAGCAGCAGCAGATAAATCTTGCACGAATGACTAATGGGTTATTTACGATGCAGTCTAGTGAAAGTGCACCAAAAAATGCCAGAAATAGAATTGAGTATGAAGGGCGTTGGTATTACATTCAAAATAGTGACATAAATTCTAAAGCGACTTTGATGCTGGTTAAGCTAATGTACGCATTACAATCAGGTGAAGTTACAGATAGTACTTGGTCAGTATTAAATATTCCGGTAGCGGACGAATAAACTGATTGAAATAATATAGTATGGAAGCACTCTTTTAAAGAGTGCTTTTATATTGAGTATGTAATAATTACAGCGTACTCTTGTAATTTTTGTTACACTAATGTTAAATAAATAGCTATGTGGATTATCAGCTGATAGATGGCATATTATTCTTGCTATGCAGTAAGAGAAAAATTAAACGATGAACAAATTTTCCAATAATAATTATGATTCAGTAGCCAAATTTTTACACTGGTCAATTGCGATAATGATTTTTTTCAATTTAACCAGCGGTTTGATTTTGGTATATTTCTTTACTCTAAGTACTTCACTAAACTTATATGAAATTCATAAACAGTTTGGTATGATCATTTTAATTTTGACATTTCTGCGTTTATTATGGCGACTTTCTCATAGCTATCCAAAACTTACGGAACTTCCTTTTAGCGAAGCAATATTAGCTAATTTTGGCGTGATTTTGATGTATGCTTTAATGTTTGCAATTCCGATTTCCGGCATTTGCTTCACTCAAAGTTATTCACATGATGTTCATATTTTGAATTTCAAATTATTTCAAGTAATCTCTCCACAGCCCTGGGCGGTATCTGCGCAGTTTCTATCCTTGCATAAATATTTGGCAATCCTGATAGCCGCAATAGTTGCTGGACATACGTTAGCTGCATTGAAACATCATTATCTGGATAAAAATGATATTTTGCGGCGAATGTTGCCAAATTTGAAGCGTAAGAAAAATGAAACTTAGCAGTATCTGGCGATTGTTTAATACGTCACAATTAAGTATAACCCATAAAAAATCTGTTATTCTAGCGCTGGTTATACTTTCTTTAGAATATTTTGACATAATTGTTTATTTACATAATGCCAGTGCGTTGACTAGGCTATATTGCCATTCACAGATTAGAGGTATTTTAGTTTTATTTGGGGTATTATGGTTCTCTAATTTTCTAGCAAAATATTTGGTTGGAAGCCTCATTATTCGTCTGTATCGTCGCTTCAAATCCTCAACTATAATGGTGCTAGCCAGTATTACTATTGCGTGTATGCTTGGTTTACAGGCTATAACAATAGCTTATTTTTGTCAAAGCAGAGTTCAGGAAATTTTGCTAGCCTTGCTTGTGTTTAGATTTGTGTACCAAATCAGTATTGGTATAGTTATCCATGAAACTTATGAGTCTGTGTTGAGCATACAACAACTAAGTTTTGAATTTAGCTCAATCATTATCAGTAGTCTTGAACTGAGTGTACTCGCTGGTGTAATTGGCTATAAAATTATTGACTATCTAGGTCTTTCCACAGTAAATTCCTTGCTCGTGTTTATTTATTTCTTGGGGATAGCCTGGCTTGGCGTGGCTCTGTTTTTTTGCTTCTTTAATTATGAATTATCATTGAATAAAGGTACCAATAAACTTTACCGCTATATGGCATCCAATAACTTTAAATTAATGTTTAAACATTTTCATCAGGATACACTAATTGCAATGAGTTTAGTCGGCGTAAGAAGTAGCCTCTGTATTATCAGTGTCATTTATATGCCTAAATTTTTAGAGGGAGCTTTAGGTATTTCTTTGCATGCGACTAGCAACATTATTATGAGCTCCAGTATAATTGCTATTATTCTGTGCTGGTGGGTGAATAAGCATTTAAATCGATTTAATTATACTAATCTAATTAAATTTGGTCTTGTGAGTTTGATTATGGGTAGTATAATCAGCTACATTTTGTTCTTTTTTAAATTTATTCCACTGCTTGGTGTTTTAATTTTAGTGGTGTTTCATAATTTGTTTGCACTATCCTGTCCACTAATTCTGTCTAATTTATTTACGCCAACGATGCGGCAATTAGCGATTATATCTTGTTACCGCAACAGTTTTTTAGCCTTTGCCTCACTAACGTATCTGGTAATGGAGGCTTCTGGTCAGATGTTGCATAATAACTTTTTCCCACCTGCAGTTTTTTTGATAATAATTGCTCTAGTTTGTTATGGTTGTTTGGTTTTATTTAATCGTAAAGCCGTGTTAAATTGAAAGATATGTGACTATGTTCCATAAAGTTTTTTTAGGTGTCAGACAATACATTCAGGAGTGGTCCGAAGCTGATTTGCATCAATTTAATAAATTTATTGTAAAAAATATTTTGCGGCATTTATTCAGGTTTGATAATTTATTGCCTTTTGTGGCAGTAATAATGTTGCTAGCTTTAAGCATCCAATCAATGAGTGCCGCATATACATTTATTCCACAATCCAATATAACTGCGTTTGCAACATTTGTTTTGATACAGGTTGCCATGGCGCTAATGATCCTTTTAGTCTATCCATTTATCGTTATAATCATATTTAACTATATTGGATATCGGCTTCCATTCATTATTCCACAAATATTTTTACCAGTTAAATTATTCTTATTGCTGACTGCTTTTTATAGTGTTATATATTATCTCTCGCCAGGTACCGTTAAAATTGAAGATCAGCTGCATATTTTGGCCGTATGGTTTGCATTATACTTCCTGCTAATGAACCTTTATTTGGCATTTAAACATCATCGTCATCCATTAAAGCAATCAGGGTTTAGGGCTATGATTGCAGTTGCCTTTGTGACGTTGTTATTGAAACCTTTTTCTGAGGTTTTGTACCATACTTCTGAACGAATTAATTATCTGGAGATCAATGCTAAATTATTCCTGCCAATAACAAGTTGCAAATTGATTGCTGCACCAATTCCTGGAATTATTGCTCAAGACACCAACCTAACAGTTAATAATCCTGATTATTTCGAGCGGGGCGATAATGGTTGTTATTTATATGCTAATACAATCAGAATAGGTTTTGCTTCAGATTATATTGTTATATTTAAGAAAAATATAAATAATATTTCTGAAAGTGGTAATCTGGTTAATTACTATGCAAGGTTAAATTGTTATTCAGGAAATTGTTTTGTTGAAGATAATATCCGTTATAAATCTCATCATGATCTTAATGCAGAAATGATTACTCACGGCAAGTAATTTACCAGCTAAGTTACTCAGCTTCTGTGAGTTGTTAAATGATGATATAATGGCACTCTCAAGAGAGTTGTTCAGGAATTTATATGTTTAATCCAAGTGTTAATGATGTGCGAAATTTCTTTTTTACGACCTATGAAAAAGGGTCTGAACATGCTGCGTTAAGTGATTTAGAGAAGATAGCTTATAGTGTTATTCTAGAGCATCCGGAATATCATCAGGTCTTAAGTAATAGAGAGAAATATTTTGGCTTTAGTTGGTTGCCTGAAGCTGGGGAGACTAATCCTTTTTTACATCTTAGTATGCACTTGTCAATTTTAGAGCAATTATCAATTAATCAACCATTTGGATTGAAAGAATTATATTTAGAATTATGCGTTAAATATGGAAATGAGCACGAAGCTCAGCATCAGGTCATTGACTGTTTAGGTGAAATGATCTGGCAATCACAACATAATAATATGCAGCCAGATCCGCAAGTATACTTGCAATGTTTACGTGGAAAATTAGGTAAGGAATAATAGATGGAAAAAACCAACAATAAATTAATTAGTGGTAAAGCATTATCTCAGGAAATTTTAGATGATATCAGTGAACGAGTAGAAGAGATTCGGCTTAATCAACAGCGTCAGCCTGCTTTGGCTGTGATTTTAGTCGGTAATGATCCTGCATCACAAGTTTATGTTAGAAATAAGAAAAATGCTTGTGTTAAAGTTGGAATTAAATCGCTGGAGTATGTTTTGCCAGCTGAAACTACACAAGAGGAACTGTTAGCTTTAATTAATCAGTTAAACCATGATTATACGGTTGACGGGCTTTTGGTTCAGTTGCCATTACCTGCACACTTGGATAGTAAATTAGTGATTGATACTATTTTACCCAATAAAGATGTCGATGGTTTTCATCGCTATAATATGGGCTCATTGGCGTTGCGAGATCCTAACATCAGCCCATGCACACCGCATGGTGTGATGTATATGCTTGATAGCTTGAAAGTTAATTATCATGGTAAACAAGCGGTTATCTTGGGGACTTCAAATATTGTTGGGCGTCCAATGGCACTGGAACTAATGAATCGTGGCGCAACTGTTACGATGTGTAATAGTAAAACTCGTAATGTTGCTGAATTAATTGCGACTGCCGATATCTTGGTTGCTGCAATTGGTAAGCCAGGATTTGTTAAAGGCGAGTGGCTTAAAGAAGATACAATTGCAATTGATGTTGGAATTAACCGTCTAGATGATGGTAAATTATGCGGTGATATTGATTTTGATGCTGCATTAAGCAAAGTTAAGTATATTACTCCAGTACCAGGTGGCGTGGGTCCGATGACCATTGCCATGTTACTTCGCAATACTTTGCGTTGTTATGCTTTAAACAGCACTAAAGAAAGTTAATCTATGACTAAAAAATTACCGTTACCGGTAGATATTATTGCGTTGTTGCTCAAACATAAGCGTTTATCCGTGCATGAATTGCAATATCACTTGGCAGTTTCTAAAGCTGAAGAAGCTGACTTTAAAAAATTGCTTAAAAAAATGGCAAGCCAAAAAGAACTTAAAATTGCGGAAGATAATGTAGTTAGTCTAACTAAATCCGCTCGCTTATGCCGTTATCAAGCCAATAAAGAAGGGCGTGGTGGTGTTGCGCTTGATCTAAAAACCAAAGAACTGATTATAATACATCCAGGCTCTGATAACTTTGCCATTGATGGTGATGAAGTTGCGGTGATGGATGATGGACTTGACAAAACTGGTAAAATTCAAGGCGTTGTGCGTGAAGTTATTCAACATAAAATTAAAAATATCGTTGGACATGTAGAGCAATACAAAGACAAATACTATTTAGTTAGTGATAATGTTAAGCTTGGCAATTATCCGGTAATCATTGATGGTATTCATCAGGTAATTGAAACTGATGAAATCTATAATGCCGTGGTTAGTGAATATCCTACTGCAGAACATGCTTATTTTAAGGTTAAATTAGTTAATTCAATTGGTAAAATTGGTGACGATGCGGTTTTTGTAAATCGCGTTTTGATCGAAGCTAATGTACCTTTAGAATTTAGCGAAGAAACCGAAAAATATGTCGATAAGCTTCCAGATAAATTATTTGAAAATGAAATGGTTGGGCGTGAAGATTTGCGTAAGCTGGCATTTGTAACGATTGATGGTGAAGATGCCCGAGATTTTGATGATGCTGTTTATTGTGAAACTAATGCTGATGGCAGCTTTACTTTATCAGTTGCAATTGCAGATGTAGCGCATTATGTTAAGCATGGTTCGCATTTAGATGACGATGCATTCGGACGAGGAACTTCAATCTATTTTCCGCGAAGAGTTGTTCCAATGTTGCCAGAAAAGTTATCTAATGGGCTTTGTTCGCTGAATCCAAATGTAGATCGTTTAGTAATGGTTTGCCATATGGAAGTCTCTGCTGATGGGCAGATTACAGATTATGGCGTGGATAATGCTATTATTCATTCACACTACCGTTTAACCTATAATCAGGTGCAGACCTGGTTAGATAATAAAGCTCCAATTCCAGATGATATTAAAGCTAGTATTACGTCGTTAAATGCGGTGTATCATGCTTTGTCTCTTGCACGTAAAAAACGTGGTGCAATTGATTTTGAAGGCAGTGAACCATATTTTGAATTTGATGATAAAGGTAATGTTAGTGGTTTGAAACCGCGTGATCGGATGGATTCACATAAGCTGATTGAAGAATGTATGCTAGCAGCGAATGTATCCGTGGCAGATTTTCTGGATAAAAATAATCATGCAACGCTTTATCGTAATCATGATCGTCCAAGTGAGAAAAAATTTAGCGCTTTAAAATCCTATCTCGATTCAATCGCGGTGACGTTTGATGTTACCCAAGAGAATGTCCGTCCGAAAGATTATCAAATCTTAGTTGAGCGAATTAAAGATAAACCTAATAATCACATTATTCAGCAAACAATTTTACGCTCTATGCAATTAGCTGAATACTCACCGAAAAACATCGGACATTTTGGTTTGGCATATGAGCGCTACCTGCATTTTACTTCACCAATTCGCCGTTACCCAGATTTATTAGTACATCGTGCCTGTAAAGCGGTGATTCACCAAAAAACTTATGGTTATATTCATTCCATTGAAATGATGGGTGAACAGACTTCTTTCTGTGAACGCCGTGCGGAAGAGTTGGAACGTAAGGTTGATTCATATTACAAGTGTAAATATGCACAAACTCATGTGGGCAATCAATATCATGGAATTGTCACCAGCGTGGTTAGTTTTGGTTTATTCGTCAGTATTCCTGAGCTTTTGATTGATGGATTGATTCATGTGACTGAACTTGGGGGTGATTATTATGTTTTTGACGAGAAGCGTCATTCACTGATGGGTAAGAACAGCGGCTTTAAATATGTGGCAGGGCAAGAACTCGATGTGATTATTGCCAATGTTGATATGGAACGCTTGTTTATTGATTTGGAGTTAGTTGAGCTAGTCGAGTAGTAATTATACTGAAACAGATTTGGTCATTACTGAGCTTCTCGCCTACCAGTATTTAAAATCTGTTACAGTATAGTGTGATTCATCATAAAACTATAGAGATTAATTATGATGAATCGCACTGTAAATATTAATGAGCGCTAGTTGTAGTATATTCACTAGCGGTCATTTTTGAGCTTCTTTTGTAGTTAGCTTGATCGTGTTTAATTGGCTGGCAAGATTTTAAAACTAACTTATTATCTTTAAGTTGGCATTTAACGGTTTGCTGAGAATTATCATCAAAAAATTTCACCATTGTTTGTTTTTTGTCTTCATTCAGCATACAGTGTTTTGACATTTCAGTCATACTTTCACCATCTTTAAGTTCAAAAATCATTTTATGTTTTTCACAGTGACATTCTAATTTATTAAGATCAAGAGCATTGTGTTGTTTTGCAGCAGGTGCTGATGCAGTGCTTGATGCAAAAGCACAGACTGAGGTTGCAGTTAGTAATACGAAGATTAAATTTTTCATTAAGTAATTCCTTTAATAATAGAGATAATATTTGCTCATTTTGGCTTATAGCTCAATTGAATTCATCTATTTAGTTTGTGGGTAGTAGCATTATGAACGATTAGTGCTACAAAATTTAACACGGTATTGTAACTTAAACTGATATATTAGTTGTAGAAATTAGACGTAAATATAAGAGCCTTAAGAATCAAAGGCTCTTATTGGATGAAGGTTTATGAGTATATTTTTGCCATAGAGCTTAATTTAAGTGGCTTAATTTTATCGGCATTACCACTAGTACCAAAGGCATTATAGCGATCAATACAAACTTGCTTAGCTGCATCCTTAGCTACTTTTAGATATTGGCGAGGATCAAAGTGTTGTGGATTCTGTGCCAAATAGCGACGAATTGCACCAGTCATTGCTAGGCGAATGTCAGTATCAATATTAATTTTACGAACACCGTGTTTAATCGCGATTTGTATTTCTTCTACCGGAACACCATAAGTTTCTTTTAAGTCGCCACCAAATTCACGGATAACTGCTAGCCATTCTTGAGGAACTGAGCTAGAGCCATGCATTACTAAATGAGTATTTGGAATTGCCTGATGAATTCGCTTAACTTGCTCAATGGCTAAAATATCACCTGTTGGTTTTCTAGTAAATTTATACGCACCATGCGATGTACCAATGGCGATTGCTAAGGCATCAACATTAGTTGCATTGACAAAATCTTTAGCTTGATTAGGATCAGTTAGTAACTGCTCTTTATCAAGTTTACCATCAAAACCATGTCCATCTTCTTTATCTCCTTCCCCAGTTTCTAATGAACCTAGACAGCCAAGCTCACCTTCAATCGAAACGCCCACAGCATGTGCCATTTCAGCAACTTTACGGGTTACTTCGACGTTATACTCATAACTGCTTGGTGTCTTGGCATCACTCATTAACGATCCATCCATCATTACTGAGGAGAAATTAGCTTGTATTGCCTGAAAACAGGTACTTGGTGATGAACCATGGTCTAAATGCATAACTACTGGAATTTCAGGATATTCTGCAATAGCTCCTTCAATTAAATGGCGTAGAAAATGTTCTCCCGCATATTTGCGTGCACCTGCTGAAGCTTGGAGAATCACTGGCGAATTAGTAAGTATTGCCGCTTCCATAATTGCCTGAACTTGTTCAAGGTTATTAACGTTAAATGCTGGTACAGCATAGCCGTTTTCAGCTGCGTGATCCAAAACTTGACGTAGTGCTACTAAAGCCATCGGTATTCTCCTTGTCTATTTAAGAATAGTTAATTAATTTTTCTGTACTGACTTTAAATAAAAATATCAGTGCAAAAATTGAAAATAACAAAATGTAAATAGCTGGTAACCAGAGTAGTCCAGTTAGTTTTATTCCAGCAAATAACAACATTTGAGTTAATCCAGCTACGATGCCAAATGATATATTATAACTTAAACCGACGCCTGAGTAACGGACTTGTACTGGAAAAAAGCTAGCTGAAAGGACAGGTAAGCGTCCGCAGATGATACCAATATATAAAAGTACTGCATAATGAACGGCAACAATTTGCATTAGGCTTAATGAGGAGTAGTGGGTAAAGAGCGCAAAATTTACCAGATTAAATGTTACTACGCTAATAATTAGAAAGAATTTACCAAATAAGTAGTGAAATTTACCAGCTAAAAAGGCACTGACAATAAAAATTATAATTGAATAGGAATTATACTTGAGGATTTCACCCATTGGAAAGTGATAATAAGTTGCCAAATAGGTCGGCATAAAAAATGTATATACAGCAAGCGAACTCGCTAACAAAGAACCAAATGAGACCATTTGCCAGATGGCGGTTTTATGTGCATCCCATAACTGTTTAAATGGAGCTCGTGGTTGCATCTCAATAAACTGTTTGTAGCTAGCAAATTCTGGTGTTTCTAACAAGTTTTTACGGAGATAATAACTTATGATTCCAAAAATACCACCTAAAACAAATGCGATACGCCATGGAGCAAAGCCTAGGTTGGTTTTGCTTAGTAGAACGGCACCAAGCATTGATGCCAGAAAGAAACCGATATTAGTACCTGCAATCACGATATTAGTATTAAAGGCCTTATTTTGTGGCTTAGATAGCTCATAGGCAAAGACTACTGACCCAGGAATTTCACCACCTATAGCCAATCCTTGAATTGCTCTCAATAGTATCAAAATTATGGTAGCAAAAATCCCGATGCTTTGATAATTAGGGATGAAAGCAATCAAAAAAGTTGGAATTGCCATTAATAGCACAGTGTATACAAAGATATTTTTGCGCCCGCGAGTATCACCAAAATGGGCAAAAACTATACCACCAAGAGGGCGGAGTAATGCACCGATGGCAAATATACCAAAACTGGCAATAATATTTGCGGATTCGTTATGAATTGGAATCAGGCTTTCACCAATACTTTTAGCAAAATAAATAAAAATTGCAAAATCATAGTATTCTAAGATTGCACCAAGAGTAATTAAGGCGAAAGATTTTTTCATCCGTGCTTTTATTCCTTATGATTTAGATTCTGTACGTGCAACTTTACCACTACTTAATGCGTAAATAATTGAAAGAATTAATAACCACGCTGGAGCTACGTAGACACTGAGTTCCATGTCTGCATTTTGTGCCATTACCATCAAGATTATAAATAGCACGATCATAATCAGAATGTTAATATAAGGGTATCCAGGCATTGCGTAAAATAGTTCTTTACCAGCAAGTGACTTTTGTTTTCGAAAACGCATATGAGCGAGTAATATAATAAACCAATTTATAATTATGGCAACCGTTATTAGCGCAAATAGATACTGTAAAATTTTAGCTGGAAAAGTATAATTAGCAATTACCACAATAAACGTCATTGCACTTGTAAATATAACCGCATTACCAGGCAGTTTATTTTTATCGGTTTTGGCAAATACTTTAGGTGCTTGTTTATTTAGCGATAAACTATAGACAAAGCGTGACGCAACATAGATACAGCTATTTAGCGCCGATAACGATGCAGTAATTGCAACCATGTTAATAATATCGGCGGAGTTGGTAAATCCTAGTTTACTAAAAACATCTGTAAATGGATTTGTGTCGCGAGTTATATTTTGAAATGGATACATCATCACAATCACTGCCAAGGTTAGTACGTAAAATAAAATTATACGAACTATTACACCATTAATTGCTTTAGGAATAGATTTATGTGGGTTTGCGGCTTCTCCAGCCGCAACACTTACAAATTCTGAACCGCAAAAGGACAAACAGACTATTACCAGCGAGTTAAGGAAACCAAGAGTTCCGTGACTAAAGAAAATATTCATGTGACTATAATCATGCAAGTTTTTAATTGCGATTGTATTAACTGTGCGATCCGCAAAGATTAAATAACAACCGACAACAATCATAAAGATAATAACCGAGACTTTAATTCCAGCAAACCAAAACTCAGTTTCGCCAAAATATTTAACACTAATTAAATTTATTCCACCAAAAACTGCCAGTAATACTAGGCACGTAATCCAATGTGGAATATGAATCCAATAATCAAGTAATGTTCCAACCGCAGTTACTTCGAGCATACATGAGGTTGTGAAGAGTAACCATGCATTCCAACCTGCTACAAATCCAATGCCATTACCTAAGTAGAGACGTGCGTATTCGACAAATGATCCAGAGCATGGGTGATCTACCGTCATTTCACCGAGTGCCCGCATCACGGCATAAATAATTAAGCCACCTAATGCATATGCCAGAGCGATGGATGGACCAGTCATTTCAATTGCGCGGGCTGATCCCAAAAAGAACCCAGTGCCAATTGCGCCACCCAGTGCAATCATCTGGATATGGCGATTTTTTAATTTATGTTGAAGGTTTTCTTGCATTTTAAATTATTCCATTTGCGTTATTGTCTATAATAAGAGCATTATTATACCCCTCTTTTTATAAACGCTGACATACGTGATTTTAGATATAACAAATTACAGTTTTGTCTTACTCTGGTGTTTGTGAGTTTTTTACGAAAAAAGACTATTAATCTGGTATTTTGCTGCGATGCAACAATGTGATTAACATATTGTTGTGAATTGATATAAAAATATTTTCTGAAAATTATTTAATTAAACCTTTCTGAATCAGGCAAAAACTGCACATCAGAAAATTTTTTTTGTTAAAATAGCCAGCTTAAACAATTTTAAATCTTGTGGAATCAGGTAATATGTATCCTGATGTAGCCTTACTGTACTTTAAATGAGTATGTTTTAGGAAAGTTACTCTTAATGGCTATTTTGGAATTAAAAAATATAGTTAAACAGTTTGCCGATTATACCGCGGTAAATGGGGTTAGTCTAAGTATTGAACAAGGTGAGTTTTTTACCCTCTTGGGTCCTTCGGGTTGTGGAAAGACTACTTTGTTGAGAATGATAGCTGGATTTGAATCACCTGATTCTGGACAAATCTTACTTGATGGCAAAGATATCAAAAATTTACCGCCTGAGAAACGTCCTTTACATACGGTTTTTCAAAGTTATGCCTTATTTCCGCATATGACGGTGCGCGATAATATTGCTTTTCCACTAAAAATGGCAAAATGGAATAAATCTGAGATTGATGAGCGGGTTAAGGAGCAGATCAGTAGTGTTCAATTAGAGCGCTTTGCTGAACGTTATCCACACGAATTATCTGGTGGACAACGCCAACGGGTTGCAATTGCTCGCTCCTTAGTTGATCGCCCTAAGCTATTGCTTCTTGATGAACCACTTTCGGCATTAGATGCGCGCTTGCGTGAACATATGCATGTTGAGCTGGTTAAAATGCAAGAAAAAAGTGGTGTAACTTTTGTTTATGTAACTCATGATCAAAGTGAAGCCTTGGCGCTTTCGAGTCGGGTAGCAGTGATGAATCATGGTATTGTTGAGCAACTAGGTACTCCACGTGAAATTTACTCGTACCCCAAAACGTATTATGTTGCTGATTTTATCGGTAAATGCAATTTGCTTAAAGCTAAATGTATAAGCGTGAATGGCGAAGATGTAACACTTAAAGTTGCTGATAGCTTTGAACTGACAATTGCTAATCCGGAAAAGAAATTCAAAGTTGATGCTGATGGCTGGTTTGCGATTCGCCCAGAGAAGATTAAGGCGAATTGGGAGCCGAGAGCTGAAGATGGAATTGCCAACTTTAAAGCAAAAGTTAAAGGCTACTATTACTATGGTGATGGAACATTATACGAGTTTTTACTTGAAAATGGTACGGTTATCCAATGTATGTTATCGAATAATCGTCCGCACCAGGCATCATTCTTTGAAGATAATGATGAGGTTTATATTTCGATTAACCCGCTTGCCGGTAATTTTTTGGTGGAGTAGTCTTTATGACGCAAAAAGTTCAGCGCAGCTTAAGTGAGAAATGGGTTTTATCATTACCTCCAGTTGTTTATTTAATTGGCTTATTTCTAATACCAACGCTATTAATGGTTTTTATTGCTTTTCGTGAACCAGGTGATTATGGCGGAGTTGCGCCATTATTAAATCATAGCAATGGTAGCACGACACTCAATCTTACGTTAGATGGTTTTAAGTACGCCTTTACCAGCGGCTTTATCTGGAAATTATTTTTGCGCTCGGTGGTGTTTTCAGTAATTACAACCATTATCTGTTTGATTATTGGCTATCCTCTGGCATTGATGATTGCCAAAAGCAATAAAAAAATCCGTGATTTTTTACTCTTATTGGTTATTATCCCATTCTGGAGCAATTTCCTGATTCGGATTTATGCGTGGATGATTATCTTAGGTCCTGAATCAACGGTTAGTAATATTGTAAATCAGGTTTTGCATTGGTTGGGCTTTGCACCTGTCGATTTACTTTTTTCTTCGGCAGCAGTGGTTATTTGCTTGGTTTATATTAATCTACCGTTTATGATATTGCCGCTTTATGCTAATTTAGAGAAGCATGATGTAGCCTTACTGGAAGCTAGCCGCGATTTGGGTGCGACTAAAGCTAAGTCATTCTGGCAAGTTACCATTCCATTGAGTTTACCAGGTATTTTGGCGGGGTGTGGATTAGTTTTTATTCCCTGTATTGGGATGTTCGTTGTACCAGAATTGGTCGGTAATAATTGTTCAATGATGATCGGGAATTTGATTAAACAACAATTTCTACAAACAATGAACTGGCCTCTAGGGAGCGTAACTTCAATCGTCATGACTTGCTCGGTGCTAGCTATTTCATTGTTTGTTGGTTTTCTGGCTAGTCGTAGTGGAGGGCTTAAATATGCACGGAAGTAAGTTATCAAAAAGCCTGATATTCTCTGGAACACTGGTTTATTTATTTCTCTACCTGCCGTTACTGATTTTAATCGTGTATTCCTTTAATGATTCACGGGTAAATGTCGGTTGGGTAGGGTTTACACTTAAATGGTATAAAGTACTTTTTGCCGATAAACAGCTAATTTCTGCCGCGATTAACTCAGTAATTATTGCATTGATTGCCAGCACGGTATCCGTTATCTTGGGTACACTCGCAGGAGTGGCGTTGCATAAGCATAAGGTTCCGTTGCTTTCAACTTTAGTTATGATTCCTGTGGCTGCGCCTGAATTGTTGGTTGGTGTATCATTATTACTCTTTTTCTTGCTGATTAATTTTAGCTTGGGAATGATTTCGATTACTTTAGCGCATATCGCATTTTGTTTGTCATTTGTTACCATTGCGGTAAAGACCCGTATGCATGGTATGGATGACAGTTTGATGGATGCTGCTCGTGATTTGGGTGCTTCACCTGTGCGTGCATTTTTCTCAGTTTTGATTCCAACTATTTTACCGGGAATTATAGCTGGCTGGTTAATGGCATTTACATTGTCCCTAGATGATTTTGTGATTACATTTTTTACTGCCGGAGTTGGTTCTTCAACTTTGCCTCTGGCAATTTACTCCATGCTTAAGATGGGAGTTACTCCGGAAGTGAATGCTGCGTCAACTGTAATTATTATTTGTACCTTGATTTTAACTTCAATTGCGACAAAAATTTCGCCACAACTTTTTAAATAGGCAGAAAATATGAGAAAAATTTTATATCTACTGGCTTGTTTACTTAGTTATCAAATAGCAACTGCCGCAAACGAATTTAATCTATATATTGGTTCTAATTATATTGCGGATAGCACGGTAAAACGCTTTGATGAGCAGAATAATTGTACCTTGGTGCAAAATTTCTTTAATGATAATGAAGAAATGCTGGCAAAGATTGTTGCTGGTGCTAATGGCTATAATACCATTGTTGCAACTAGTTATGCAGTTGAAGAGCTAGCCTTGATGGGTAAAATCAAGCCATTGGATAAAAGCAAATTGCCTAACTTAAAATATATTAATAAACAGTTTCTTAACCAAGCTTATGATCCTGGTAATAAATATTCTGTTCCTTACGCCTATACTCCAGTGTTTTTGGCTTATAATAGGGATAAATTACGTCAGCTTGGGATAGTTCCAGATAGTTGGGCGGTGATTTTTGATCCGAAGTATTTAAATAAGCTCAAAGGCAAAGTTACCGTTTTTGACTCTTCAAGGAATGTAATTGCTGCGGCATTATTATATTTAGGTAAAGATCCCAATTCGGAGAAAAAAGCTGACCTTGACGCTGCAAGAGCTGTTATTGACCGTGCTGCGCCTTATTGGGCCAAATTTGATAGTGATAGCTATTATCGTGGACTATTGCGTGGCGATGTTTGGGTGTCAATGAGTTATTCAATTGATATTTTTAAAACAATACAAGATGACAAAGCTTCGCATGCTAAGGTTAATATTGATGCGATGTTGCAAAAAGAAGGCAATATGTATGAACTGGATAATATGGTTATCCCTGTTTTCAATCAAGATGATAAATTAGCTTATGCATTTATTAATATGGCATTAAATCCACAGAGTGCCTATGAGTTATCAGCATTAACAGGCTCAAGTGTACCCAATGATAGTGCAGTTGCAAAGCTTGACCCCGCAGTACGTAATTTGGACTGGATTTATCCTAAAAACATGAATAAGATGTATGTTTTTAAAGCTTATCCGCCTAAAACCAGAATTTTGGTAAACGAAATGTGGACAGAGATTAAAATGAATGGTGCATGCTGGTTATAGCTTGTCAGCGAGATTTTTTTATGAAGAATATGTAACTGGAGTAGAATAACAAAATATATTTTGAATGCTCATAAGCAGAGCTTTTATATATAACTCTAAGTAATCATGACTATAAGGAGTATGGTAAAAAAGTAAGTACGCGGGTTACAGCGATGTACACAAGTACATAACTAGCTTTTTTTAATATGACAAGGTTAGAATTGTGAGTATGACGAGTGTATTAAGGTATAGATTTAATGATACTTAGGATTATACGAAAGATACCTAAAAAATATCTTAAAATTATTAATTTTAATTATAAACTATGGGATAATTTCAGCAAATCCAATGGCTTAAGTAGCTGCAGTAGCCTTTCATATACATTTTTATTAGCCTTTATTCCATTTTCAATTTCGATTGCTAGCCTAAGTACTTGGTTACCGGTATCTGAGCGCCTGATTCAGAATGTTGAATATTATTTTTTTAGTCAGTATATCCCGCAATTAGGTCATCAAGTTTATGATTTATTTAGATTCTCTTTTAATCATACTAAACGCTTGTCAATGCTTGGGTTTGTTTCCTTATTTATTACCTCTTATGGAATGATGTTCTCAGTCGAGCAACACATTCATTCAATGTGGCATTTAAAACGCCAACGCCGATTGTGGCAATCTTTTTTTATTTTTAGTGGGTTTTTTGTAGGTGGTACTATCTTTATTTTTATAATGGCTTATTTTACTGAGTTTGTTCAGGTTCGTGTAACTCATGGCATATTATACCGACACATTGGAACGGTTTCTGCGCATGTTGTTACAATTACATCATTTATTTCTTTATATAAATTTATTCCAAGTGTTAAAGTTAAACTGTCACATGCTGTAATTGCTGGAAGTTGCGCTAGTCTTGCATTTATAATTTTACAATCTGGGTTAAATTTTTCAATGCACTATCTTCAGCAAGATTATGAGTTACTTTACGGATCACTTGCGATGCTGCCAATATTCCTACTCTGGCTTTATCTGTCTGTGCTAATTTTACTATTAGGCGCGCAAATAATTTATGTAATGAGAACTAATCCTGCTGCACGTATTCGAGATTTAAAATGAGTTTACCAAGAAGTAAGGTTGGCAGGGTATTGCATTCAGTTAAACTATTTTTTCCAGCGCCCATCCAAAACAATATTGATTTCGTAGTGAAGATGATTGTGAATTTTTATCGTTCAGAAGGATTTATGGCGGTGAATAGCTTATCTTTTTCATTTTTATTGTCGTTTATCCCATTTGCCTTGGCAATTGCCAGTATTAGTTATTGGTCACCAATTTCAAACAAGATTATTAATTCCAGTGTGAACTATGTTTTTGTCCATTTCTTGCCCCAGACTGGCGGTGTGCTTTACAAGCAATTCAAGGTTTTTTTACGCCATACTACACATTTACCTTGGTTTGGCTTTGTTTTTTTGGTGATTACCGCATATAATCTAATTATGAGCGTTGAAACGCACTTAAATAAAATGTTACACATCCTGCGCCCGCGCAAGTTTATTTTTTCTTTAGGCTTATACACAGTATTTATTCTTCTTGGCGCATTGATCGTTTATGCTGAAGTATATCTGCGAGTATTTTTATTAAACGTCAGCTATTTGACTGATTTTGAGCAATATGTAATTATTGGTCTTAATTTTATTTTAAGTAGTACATTATTTTGTGGCGTATATTATTTTATACCGGGTCAGCATGCTAGATATTCATCGGTATTAATTACTGGTATGGCTGCAAGTATTTTATTTAGCTTGAGCAAAACCATTTTTGTTTTTTACGCGACTCATTTTTTCCAAAGTTATGATTTGATTTATGGTTCGTTGGTAATTATTCCGCTTTTTTTATTGTGGCTTTATATTGCAGTCTTAAATTTATTATTTTGCGCACAAATCATGTATGTCCGTGATTTTCAGCACGTTTATTCACCACAAAATCAAAGCGAATAAACTCGCGTATTTTAAATGACTTATGTTAGAATAACGCCAGTCAAAATCGGATTTGAATTCTCCAGCTTGCGCGATTTTGGTTTATGCTTTACGGCTAAAGGGAGAGATACATATTAATATACATGTCATTATTCCATCCTCTTAGCTTGTAATCCTAATTTTCAGTCAGGTTTTACAAGGATAAATATATTATGTCACAATTTCTTTTTACTTCCGAATCAGTATCTGAAGGTCATCCAGATAAAGTAGCTGATCAAATTTCTGATGCTATTTTAGACGCGGTTTTTACCCAGGACAAATATGCTCGTGTAGCCGCGGAGACTTTGGTAAACACTGGCTTGGTTGTGTTGGCAGGCGAGATAACTACTTCGGCACATGTTAATTATCAAAAAATAGTCCGTGATACTATCCGTGAAATCGGTTACACAAAAAACGAATATGGTTTTGCAGCGGATAGTTGCGCTATTTTAGTTAATTATGATGAGCAATCACCAGATATCGCTCAAGGCGTGAACGAGGGGCAGGGGCTTGACTTGGATATGGGTGCTGGTGATCAGGGGTTGATGTTTGGTTATGCTTGTGATGAAACACCAACCTTGATGCCTCTGCCAATTTATTATTCACATCGCTTAATGGAAACTCAGGCACAAGTACGTAAATCTGGTCAATTAGCATGGCTTCGTCCGGATGCTAAAGCTCAGTTAACTGTTCGCTATGATAGTGCGACGGGTAAAGCTCTATCCTTTGATACTGTAGTGTTATCAACTCAGCATGATCCTGATTTGACTCATAAGCAAATTGAAGAGGCCGTGATTGAGGAAATTATCAAGCCTACTTTACCAAGTCATATGCTGACCAAAGATACCAAATATTTTATTAATCCAACTGGACAATTTATCATTGGTGGACCGATGGGAGATTGTGGTTTAACTGGGCGTAAAATAATTGTAGATACCTATGGTGGTGCAGCTCCTCACGGGGGCGGTGCGTTCTCTGGTAAAGATCCATCTAAAGTTGATCGTTCTGCAGCTTATGCAGCGCGCTACGTAGCTAAAAATATTGTTGCTTCAGGTCTAGCCCGCGAATGCCAGGTCCAAATTGCCTATGCCATAGGTATTGCCAAGCCTGTTGGAATCAATATTGACACTTTTGGTAGTGGTAAAATTGATGATCGCAAAATTGAACAATTAGTTTTAAATAATTTTGATCTTCGTCCAAAAGGAATTATTCACGAGCTTGATTTACTCCGCCCAATTTATCGTAAGACGGCTGCGTATGGACATTTTGGTCGTGAGAATGCTGAATTTAGCTGGGAAAAAACTGATAAAGCAGAGTTATTAGCTAGTTTGCGCTAATTCTTTGTCAGTGCTAGTTTTGGTTGTACGTATATTTACATTTTTGTGTGACTAATGCTGAGATTGTGCTGCTGTGATTCATTTGCAGCAGCTTTACTGATGATGATTATTTTAAATTAGAAAGCTATTGCTAATGTTAACCAAATTTCCTTATCAATTAGTAATTTTGTTAAGTAGTGTTTTTGTCGGTATGGCAGCAGCTAATGCTGGTGAAACACTATTGGTTGGTACAACTGGTGACTATCCACCGCTAACTTACAAAGTCGGTTCTAATTATACTGGAAGTGATATTAAAATTATTCAAAATTTTGCCAAGTCGCAAAATATGAATATCAAATATGTTGCCACAAGTTGGCAGATGCTTAGCAATGATTTGAGTAATAAGAAATTTATGGTTGCCGTAGGAGGGATTTCTGCCAATCCAGAGCGCAGTGCATCCTTTAATATCTCTAACGCAGTGAGTGAAACGCATAAAGTTCCGATGATAAAATGTAGTGATAGTAAACGTTTTAATAGTTTTGCAGCGATTGATAATGAAGAAGTAACAATAGTTGAAAATCGCGGTGGTACTAATCAAGATTTTGCACTTAAGAACATTAAGCATGCGCCAATTTTACTGGTTAATAACAATTTCTCTGCATTAGAAACAATTGCTGGCAGACAAAACACCACTTCTCATCCATATGTTATGTTTACCGATAATGTTGAAGTTGATTATCGTCATCAGATTAATCCAGTGTTGTGTAAGGCAAATATTTCAGAGAAATTTTCAAGCAGCGATAAGGTATTTTTATTCGCCAAAAGTCCCGAAGGAGCAAAATTGCGCGATGCGTTTAATGAGTGGTGGAAAGGTCAAAAACACTAAACCAGCTCGCGAGCCATGATTAGTGCGTCTTTATATTTACCATTAACGTTGTAGTAATTTTTACGGGTATTAATTACATTAAAACCTAGTTTTTGATATAAATTAATTGCTGGATTATTGCCAACCATTACTTCTAGAAATATTTGGCTTGCTGCATATTTTTTTAGTTCAGTACATACGCTGTCTAAAAGTAAATAACCATAACCATTGCGTTGACTCTCGTAACGAACGCACAATTGTAATATCTCTGCCTGATCTAGTACCTGACTATAGACGCAAGCTCCACATAGAATGTCATCGACAAAAAGACCTAAAATATTATGAGTGGGGTCTTCTGCAGACTGCTGATAACTATATAATGACCACGGAGTAGCATTGGTTCTAGCATCCATTGCTGCCAGATCGCTTAATTCGTGTAGCTTAACTTCGCGAAGTTGCTGCATTTTGCTTATTGGCTTTATTTAACTGTTGTTCGTCTATATTCATTGCAACCTTATTGCGTACGTAAAGTAGATCTGCATCAAAAACTGAGCAGGGGGTTAAAATTCCAGATTTGGCAGCGGTTAGCATTTGCTGAGTGCTTGGATAATTCTGTTCAAAATACTCATAATTATCATATAATTCACGAGCTATTTTATTTTTATACACAATCATTCCTCCACCAGTAATAATGCTGTTTTCTGGAGCAAGATTTGTATTTTGGCTAACTAGCAGAGCTAAATCTTCTGGATTTACCAATTGTGGTTCAATCAAAAATGCTAAGCTAGCTTGGTTAAATCCTGCCACATAGATTTGTCCGAGGCGTGCATCTAAGGTCACGATTAAGTTAGGCTTATGTTGTGTTACCGTGGAACTATATAATGTAAACATTGGCACCGGTAATAATGGACACTGAATTGAGTATGCTAAGGCTAAAGCAACGCTTAACCCAATCCGTAGTCCAGTAAATGAACCTGGCCCTTGGTTATATGCGATTAATTCAATATCTTTTAGTTCTAATTGCGCATCGTCTAAAATTTGCTTGATCTGGGGTATAATGTGTTCCGATTGGCGGTTACCAATCTTCTCGCAATAGAAGAATTCCTGTTTTGAATTGGACACACCCAAGGATAAATATTCATTGGCAGTATCAATGGCAAGTAAATTCATATTTAATCAATCCGTTTAGCTAGTTGCTGCAGCATTGCCGACTCTGGCTCTGCTAACATGGTGAAAACCCCGATTTTACTACTTTTTTTATGCAGTTTGCATTGATTTTCTAAATTAGCTTTATTACTGATACTGACTCCTAACCATTCCAATTTATGGCAGATAAGTTGGCGTAATTTGGAGTTATTTTGTCCAAGTTTACCAGTAAACACAATTCCATCAACACCTTGGTTAATGCCTACTAATTTAGTAATGCTTTCGCTTATTTGGTTAATATAGTAGTCTAAACTTAACTGAGCTTCTTCTGAGCTTAAGTTGATTATCTCTTCAAGAGACGCTACCTTATGCCCGCCAATAGTCAGTAAATTGGCATCGCTTACGGAATTATCGTTAATCAGAGTACTTAATTTTAAATCCCCATATCCTGCTGTGTAAATAGAAGGAAGTTCGCTGTGTAGAGCGCTGGAGGAACAATAATAGCTTTTCCCGCTTTTAATTGCACAACAAACATTGAGATTATCCTGTAAATAAGCAATTATCCAGCGTCCTTTTGCCGTTTTCTTATCACTGATATCACCAAATTTTGCACTGATTCCGCTAAAAACCAAGCCTAGATTACCATAATTTTGAATGCCTTGCGCCAAATGTTTAGCAGATAGAGATATTATGCGATGTTTGGGTGCAATGTATTGATGGAAAGAAGTATCAAAGCAGGCATAATGTTTGGCATGTGCATAATTAGTTAAATAAGCTGATGCTAAGGCTAAATCAGCTTCTTGTTCATCAGGTGCCAAAGTGTTATATTGTTGTAGCTGCTCAATTACAATTGAGTTTAATAAAGTTATATCATTAAACTCATTACCACCACATGCAATTTTATGAACAATAAAATCAAAGTTATAATCACTAAAATTATCATCAGTGACAATTTTTGAATAATCCACAGCCCCATCATTTCGTACAGGAAGTTTGAACGGCTGATTCTGGAGCTGTTTATTTTGTGCATTGTAAATTATCCAACTGCCAGTGTTGGTCTCATTCCAACTTATTTTACCCCGGCGCTGCAAGCTATGTTTTTTGTTGAAAAGCTTAAAAATTTTATAGCTTATTTTGTGATAGCTTTGATAAATTGTTAGCACAAGCATGAAAATTCTCTCTTTAACTTTGTACCGCAGTTATTGCAATAGTATAGATAATATCATCTACAGTTGCGCCACGTGATAAATCATTTACCGGTTTATTTAAACCTTGCAACAATGGACCAATACTCAACACGTTGGCACTTCGTTGAACCGCTTTATAAGTTGTATTACCCGTGTTTAAATCCGGAAAAATACACACTGTAGCTTTTCCTGCAACAGGGCTATTAGGGGCTTTTTTCTCAGCAACATCTTTAATCATCGCTGCATCATACTGTAGTGGTCCATCGATTAGAATATCTGGTCGTTTTTGACGCACTAACTCAGTAGCCGCTTTAACTTTTTCAACTTCAGCACCAGTACCTGAAGTTCCAGTTGAGTAACTAATCATAGCAACGCGTGGTTCAATATTGAACTGTGCTGCAGTATCCGCGCTTTGGATCGCGATATCAGCGAGTTGTTCTGCATTAGGATCAGGATTAATTGCACAATCACCATAAACAAGTACTTGATCTTCAAGGCACATAAAGAATACCGAAGATACTAATGAACTACCTGGCTTAGTTTTGATTACTTGCAGGGCAGGGCGCACGGTTGCTGCCGTAGTATTTTCTGCTCCAGATACCAAACCATCCACTTCACCGTTGTAAATCATCATGGTACCTAGATAATTAATATCATGGGTTAAAATATCTAAAGCTGCTTCTGGTGTCATTCCTTTGGCTTTACGTAATTCCACTAACTGATTTACGTAAGCGGGAGCTGCATCAAGCGGGTCAATTATTTTTAAATTATCTGGAATAGTCAGTAAATTATCTTTAGCGATTTGGTGGATTTTTTCAAAATTGCCTAATAATATACAATCCGCAATTCCTTTTTCCTGACAATGAATTGCTGCTTTTAAGGTACGTGGTTCTTCGCCCTCTGGTAATACGATACGTTTGTAGGCGGTCTGAGCTTTTTTGATTAACATATAACGGAATGCCGCTGGTGACATTTTTTTGGTTACCTGATGGTTCAGTTTGCTTTCGATCATACTAATATCAATTGATTCTGACATATTTTGTTTAATCAGATCTAGGCGTTCGTGATCATCTTGTGGAACCTGATTAAGCTCGAGATCTTTAATTGCCATTATAATACCTGTAGTTCTGCGCCCGTCTTGATTAGCATAAATAGGTAAATAGTTATTGGCGTTACCATAGCAAAACCAAACAGTTTCTTGAGGGATATTATAGTTAGCCATTAAGAGTAAGCCTGCTAATTTTATCCCTTTGGCTTCGGCTAACGTTGCTGCAACTATAACATCTGCCCGGTCTACTGCCGTAATCAACAAAGTACCAGGTTGTAAATCTTCGATTAGGTTATTTGTACTTCGCGAGCATACTGTAATTCTTCTAACTCGTCGATTAGTTTCCATTCCTTCAACTAATTCACGGATATTCAATGCTTGCATTATATCTTTAATTCGTGGTTGCGAGAGATCATTGCTCCACTTGTTGGTACCTAGTAACTTAAGCTTATTATCTTTAAATAATGTTAAGTCTGCAATTTGTTCACGGGTTATTGATAAATGTGAAGTTTCCATTTCATCAAGCAAGCTATATTTAATTTCACCATTATCAGCAATTGGCGCATTTAGCTTGGTTACAATTACTCCTAGGACAAATTCTGGACTAATTTCATTTAAAACTAAATTAATTTTCTCTTCAAGCTGCTCAATTTGGTTGCTAGTTGGACGAGTTACCAGAATAACATATCCCATCAATGCACGAGTTAGTGAACTATTAAACCAATCAACGTAATTTGTAAACCATGCCAGCTCGCTGTTTTGATTTAACTGAGTATAGATTCCCTCAATTAATACAAAGTCTGCTTTTGCTTGAAAGCTCTCAAAAGCTTTCATAATGTCTTCAAGCAGATCTTGACGACGATCGTCTAGAAAATAATTTTGTAACTGAGCTGGTGAAATATTTGCATCCTTAAATGGATGAAAATTGGTTGTCGAATAACCATGCTGTTCCAAAGCATGTGCAATACCCAGTCTTATTGTTGAACTTCCAACACCTTGTTCGGTAGGTAGAATTACTAAATTACAACTCATTATTTTTCCCCTTTATTATTACCATACTCGAAGTATTTGATTCTTGGGCGCGAAGGATTGATAAAAAAAAGACGATGCAGTTTAGAACTACATAAGGAGTCTTTTTTGAAATCCGACAAAGCAGACAATTCAAAGACAAAGAGTATATCTTCAAGGCATAATTTTAGCATATGGACTTATTTAAAATATGGTTATATTGCACTGCAACAAATTTATAGAAATAATTCTAGCAAATTATTTAAAAAATCACGTCCTTTGCTTGTTGGTGTTATCCTGTTGTGACCTAGTTCAATGAAGCCTTGCTCCTGTGCTTTTAGCAACTGTGGCAAAATTGAACTAAAGCTCTGTCCCGTGGTTTGTGTATACAGTTTATTGGTAAATCCATCACATAAACGCAGAGCATTCATCATGAATTCAAATGGTAACTCTTGAGGCGTAACCATACGGTCTTCATCAATATGCTGTTGTAACCTCACTCGCTCCATGTATTGGTTTGGATGTTTATGGCGCATTTGACGAATTATTCTATCGTGGAAACTTAACTTTGAATGCGCGCCAGCTCCGATTCCAAGGTAGTCACCAAATTCCCAATAATTACGGTTATGCTGAGACTGTAAATTATTTTTAGCAAATGCTGAAATCTCATAGCGCTGATAGCCATTGTTAGCAAGTGTACTAATAATTGCATCTTGCATCTGATAACAGAGATCATCTTCCGGCAAATGCTCCGGTACAAATTTGGCAAAATGAGTATTTGGCTCGATAGTTAAGTTATATGCTGAAATATGGGTTGGTTTAGCATTAATTGCTTGTTGAATATCATTTATTGCTTCTTCAGCGCTCTGCTTCGGTAAACCATAGATTATATCCAGATTAAAATTCGCAAAATTATCTGCAACCGTTTCTATTGCTTCTCGCGCTTCATTTGCGCTATGAATACGTCCTAGTACTTTGAGATGTTGATCATTAAAAGATTGAATACCAAGAGAAATTCGATTAACTCCAGCTGCTGCATATTCAGTAATATAATGTTTTTCAACTGTGCCTGGGTTAGCCTCTAAAGTTATTTCTGCATAGGGCGAAATTTTTATCCGGCTACGGATGCTGCTAATCAAGCGATCAATCGCTTTGCCGCTAAAGAGGCTGGGTGTGCCACCACCAATGAAGATTGACTGAATAGAACGCCCCCAAATGAGTGGTAGCGCCTGCTCCAAATCCATAATTAAGCTATCAATATATTCTTGCTCTGGCAGCGTGCCTTTGAGTCCATGTGAGTTGAAGTCGCAGTATGGACATTTTTTAATACACCATGGCATATGAATATATAGACTTAGCGGTGGTAACTGAGTTAAACTTAGGTTTGACATATTGGCTTATCTAGTAAAAATGATTACAGATTTTAACATATACTCATTATCTTTGAATCCTGTCTTTGTTTTTTATTACCATGAGTAGCTATACTTAATAGCATATACCTGTTGGCTGGAAGTCAGTGAGCTAATATTAAAACCACCATTATTATACGATGCAGCTGCTGTTGCATCAGGATTATTAGCCGTATAGACAAATTGAATATATGGAATTATTGCCTGATGTTCAGATATTTTTATTGAAGTTCCCATTTCGGTAGTAAGCTGTAGTTGTTGAACTGATGCGGTTTGTACTTGGTTAGCCGCAGCACCCTGTGTCATATTTCCAGTTAAACTAACCTGCGATACTCCACCATAAATGTCAATATACGGTGCAAAGATTGGTGTTACCTTAAATGTTTGTTTGAAGCCGGGTAAAATTGCATAATTATTAGAATGTATATAATCTCCGTTAGTATCAGCATAAACCAGACTCATATCGTGCCCAGCCTCAAGACGTAGATATGGGGTAATGTCATAGATTGATGTAAGGTGGAAATTATACCCAAGTTTAATAACACCTTTAAAACCTTGAGGATTATTTTCTGCAGAGGGTGGTACATCAGGGAAAGCTGGATTTTGCGTACGCATATTGTACTTACCATAGAGACGTCCTTCATAATAGAATCCATTTGCCAGAGTCTGAGTCCAGAAAAGGAATAGCTGCGGCCCGCTAGGAGTTTCCTCAATAGCTGCGCCTGTGGCGGAGACGGTTTTATCTTTTGGTGCAGTACCAACATCGCCAGAATAAGCCGCTAGTTTTTCTTTTTCGGCAATTTTTTTGAGCATCTTAATATCTGATTCACTCAGTGAGACATTTGTTTCTGTTGGCGATGGTGCGGTTGTTTGATTTAATCCATCAGCATATGAATTACTAATTATGGCTAAGATTGCCGCTGATAATATTTGTTTTATAGGTGTAGATATTTGTGTCAAGATTAACTCCATTTGAAAATAAATCAGCCGCTATTATATGTGTTCCTTTGTAATAGATTAATTAAATAAAATCAACTTGCAGAAATTTATAAATATGATTTAAGAACAGTATATTAAGAAGGTGGATGCGTGATTTATTATGCACAAAATATATGCAGAAATAATATTTGTTGTACATAGAGTTGAATGATAATCATAGATTGTGGTCGAAATATAGTGAACGCTTATTTTTACGGTTGGAAGATTATGCAAGAGTAAATATATTCTCTAAATCTTCCTGTCGTAGTCTCTAATTTTTGGTAATAGCTAAGTCTTGGTAGAGTTTTACCATAGCCATTATTTTTCCTAGTTTTAATTGAACTATCGTCAAGCGGTAGTAATCATATTTAGTTGTGCAATTCATATATTCAAGATAGCTACTAACACCACTATCAAAACGGGCTTTATCTAGGTAGCATGTCTTCTCAATGTCATCTAAGGCGCGTAAATTATCATTTAATTGCACTGTATATTGAGCATGTTCTGATATATCGTTGTCTATGTCGCGTAGGGCAGCAACTACAGACTGCATATATTGGAAATAAATTTGTTTATAAATAGCATTTCTGGCAGCAATATCTGCAAGAGCTTGGGCATTTATAACTGGAACTGCCAGTACCAGCTGATTTAGATCATTTGATTGGAAATTATTGCCAAAAGTTGGCGCAGCACCACGGTAAAAATTAGCAAAACTAACTGTTGGCAATAGCTCTGATTGTGCAACACCGATTCCGGCATTCGCTGCGTTAAGTTTAGAGCTTGCCTCCTGAATATCTGGGCGATTATTCAGTGCTGTAAGGGGTAATTCACTCACCACAATTATGTCTGGATTTATGTTGCTAAATTTTTTAGTAACGGCTATAGTCCCTGGATTTTGATTGGTTAGGTATTTAAGTGCATTTTGAGCAAGAACAATATTATGTTTAATAATTTGAGTCTTTGCTTTAATTTGCGCAATTTCTGAAGCCGAGATATATGGTTCTTTCTGTGAGCTAACTCCGGTTTTAAAACGTTGATTATTTAATTTTAGAATTTCAACTAAATCAGTATTTAATTTCTCATAAATTTCCAGCTGTTCTTGATAGGCAAGCAAGCTAAAATAACTAACTGCAACTTGACCGATTACACCGAGTTGCACGCTTTTTTGTTGATATTCAGTTGCTTTGACTATATATTTGGCTTGTTCTTGGGCTTTAATTTGCTGGAATACATTTAAAGAATAGCTAGCCATTCCACCATAAAAATAGCCTAAACTTCCCATTGCTGGAAAAGATGAGTATCCCGTTAGAAATGATAGATTAGGAATCCACGCAAACTCAATACTTTTTAGCTGTGCATTTGCAAAATCAGTATTTGCTGCTGCTATTTGTAATTGATTATTATTAGCGAAAGCTGATTCCATTAAATTATCTAAAGTTTTATCATTATATTTGCTCCACCACCAAGTCAGATTTTGTGATTCAACAGCATAATTTACATTCTTAACCATAATTCCAGGGCTGGATGATGCCCATTTGTTGGTAACTGCTGGTGGTGGCATATCCGTTTTTGCGCTAATTAAACTACAGCCACTTAGTAGTCCAGAGATGATAAGTAGGATAATATTTCTCATAAATTTTTTTCTTCAAGTAATGTGTTTATATGCTCTATAATTAGATGATTAATTTCATTTAACCTAGAACGTATTTGTTCAAAATTTGTACTGGATAATGAGTGATAGTTATCACTAATGGTATAACCTATACCTAATAATGCCAATTTATATTCTTTTAACAGGGTGGGGATCGGTAAATAGTGGTTACTTAGTGCCTCAATTTGCTCCACATTTTTTTCAAGTAAAATACTTTTGTAATTATTTTCTACCTTATCTGTAATCGCATTAATTTGAATTAGATTTTGTGTCACTGTAAGTTGATGTTCAATAGTCTGTTGTCCTAATTTAATCTGACTAAAGTAATTTTGAATATGTTTGAGTGTTGTAGCTAACTGACCGATTGAGGCAGTAAATTCATAATATCCATAGTTCTTTCGCCGTGTAAATAATACTTCACCAAACCAGACTAATAAAACGCCAATGATGATAGTCATAATTCTAGCGACTAAAAAAAATGAGAAATGGTAACTGCCAAATTGGATATATTCAAGAAAAATTCCTAAATTTATATTTAAAAATGCAATGTTCCGGGTGAAGTTATGAATTAGAAAAAAATTCATTGCAGCAAGTGTAAATGGAATAATTATAAAGATTAAATTGCTATTAATATCCATTAATAACCACAATGGAATAAATAAAGTTAGCCCTTGAACTGT